>JAISDP010000239.1 GCA_031264715.1 Bacteroidales bacterium | reverse complement strand
GGCATTTACCATCGACGTTAGCGACGACGGCGAAACATGGACAACGGTATTGGAAACCGAAGAATTTCCGTTTGTTCGTACCGTGCAGGAACTTGTTTTTGCGGATCAGGAGGGATTTGTGGATACGCACGGAGCGCCTTTCGTGTGGGCGCGGTATTACCGGATCCATATTACGGAAGTTCACGGCAGTTATGATTTTACGTATGTCTCCTATTTAAGACCGATAGAACCTGAACCGCCCGCAACCGGAGAATAAGCGGTTTTGATACGGCGGCAGGCTGTGACAGGGCCTGCCGTTTTTTTCAAACAATGAATAATGTAGGGTGCAACCCTGTGTGGTTGCCCAAAAATTAAGAAGAAGTCCCAAAAGTTCCACCCCAACCCGTCAACGTCCGACCTGTCTCAGCGTCGGTCGGCGTCAAGTCCCGCAGGGACGGGATATTTGTAGCCCGCAGGGACGGCATCGTCATCCGTATCCGTTGCCTGAAAGGCAGGATTTCAGATTTCCCTTATTTTCCGAAAGTAATTCTTAATTGATAAAATAACATGAAAACAAAATATCTAAGTTTATATATTTTAGCAGGGACAATCCTTATGGTCGGATGTACGAACCGTCCCGCAACACGCGCCGTCTATGCCAGCGAATGGGGCGTTACCTTGAACAGCGACGTTTATAAGGGCGGAGGCGCCGACATGACCGAAAAACTGCAGACGCTGCTTGATAAAGCGCCCGAATGGGGACGGCTGCACCTGATATTAGACGGAGCGGCGCTGATCAGCCGGCCGCTTAAAATACATTCGAATACAACCATTGAGTGCCCCGACAAGTCTTGCGGCCTTTTCCTTGCCGACAGTTCCGATTGCAGTGTAGTTTGTAATGCGAATGGAGATATGGAACATATCCGCGACCGCAACATTACGCTGATTGGCGGCGTGTATAATAATAACTCGCCCGGGCAGGCTCTCCCAATTTTACTTGCGGCAAGCGCTGAAAACAACCATTCATACGGTGTATTGCGTCGTTGACGTATAATTTTCTGAGCAGGTAGTTGCCCCTGTATTTTCAAGTCAATGGCATCACCGTGAACGATCGTTCATTTTCAACGAGCTAAAAATAAGCTATTTGAGAAATATGTTTCACTTTTTTGGTTCGAATATTATTTTTGGCACGCGTTTTGCAGTATTGATTTCGTGAACAATCGTTCATGTTTTAAAAACAGTTCTTTGAAGATTCGCATTTGGAGCATGGGTAAGGTTTATCTATCCGGCAGTATATCAATCGGCATGGTATTTTGTGAACAAATGTTCATTTCTATATCAAAAATATCGAGTTTGGCACGCAATTTGATCGTTAACATCATGAATAAACGTTCATTTTTTTAAAGATAGTTTTATGAAAGACCGTAAAGAATATATATTGGAAAAGGCATTTGACGTATTCATGAGCCATGGCTACGACAGCGCTTCCATAACCGTGCTGCAAAAAGAATTAGGCATGTCGCGCGGAATCATGTATCGGTATTTCAAAAGCAAGGACGAACTGTTCATTGCGGTCATTGACAAGTATGTGATAGGACTGATCAACCGTTTCAAGCTACAAGCTGTCGAAGACATGACGCTGATTGAGATGATCGAACACCGTTATCGTTATCATAAACGGGTCATGATCGCACTCGACAAGCAGAACCTTAAACTCCGGTTTCTGAATTTTACCGCGTTGATCATACAGGCAGCCAAGCATTATCCCGGCTTCATCGAACAGACGGAGATGATAAAAGCCGAAAATTTGAAGCTGTGGAAGAAGGCAATCCTCAACAGCCTGGAAAAAGATGAAATACGCGGCGATGTACGGGTTGACATCATAGCAGGACTTTTTTCGTCGGGATCAACCAATCCTGAAATTGAGATGGCCGACTATGACCGGGAAAAGAATTTTTCGCAACATGCCGAAATCTGGAAACGGGATATGGAATATTTGTACAGTTTAATTAAAAAATAATATTTTTTTCAAGAACAGGTGAACGAACGTTCACTTCTTTTTAAACCGGAAGGTGAACGATTGTTCACTAAAGATAAGAAAACAGTTAGAATTCATAAATAATCAATAGTAGTAGTAGTAGTAATAATAGTAGTAATCATTCATAAATTAGAGTATCATGAAAAAGTTAGTAGTAACAGTAGCAGCAGTATTAGGCCTTGGATTTACCGCGGCAAATGCTCAAAACATCAGTGCAGGCATCAAAGCTGATGCCAACATGTCGAATTTTATCCTGAAGGATATGAGAGGCGCAAGCAACGATATGAAATTCGGCGCAAGCCTTGGCGGTTTTATGAAAGTGGACATCGCCGAACATTTTGCAATACAGCCCGAATTGCTGTTCCATTATAAGACGAGCAAAATGAAGATGTCGACCAGTAAAATGAAGATGTCGACCAGCAAAACCGACTTCGAATACTGGGGTGTAGAAGTCCCCGTATATGCATTAGGGCAATGGAATTCCGGCAACGGCAGGTTTTATGCAGGAGTTGGGCCGTACATCGGTTGCGGATTCAGCGCGGAGTACAAAAAGGGCAATATAGACCTGTACGACACGGATTATCTGAAACGCCTGGATTTTGGCGGTGGCGCCACTGTCGGGTACGAATTCCGCAACGGCCTGCAGATCAATGCAGGATACAAAATCGGATTCCTGGATATGATCGACCATGGCAATGGAAAGATGTTCCCGCAAACCGTTAGCCTGGGACTGGGATTCAGGTTTTAACGTACCATTTTTTTAATCATCGACATACCATTTGGTATTTTTAATCTTGCGGGGATGTGAAATGACATCCCCGCATTAATCTGGAAATCAAATTTATTTGCCATCCATCATCAAATAATCCATCATGAAAAAGAGTGTCATCATACCGTCCGTTATCTTTGCACTTGCAGTGAGTCCGAAAACATGCGGACAAACTTCACTCACGCTGCTCGAATGTGTACAAATGGCCGTAGAACAGAATATTAGCGTGGATAAAGCCCGGTTGGAAAAGGAAAAAAGCGCCTACAAGATAACCGAAACACGTTCGTCGTACCTGCCGCAAATAAGCGGTTCGGGATCGTTCCAGAACAATGTGAAGTTGCCGGTAACCATGCTTCCGGGCGATTTCCTGGGGCAATCCGGGTTGTATATCCCGATGAAGATGGGGATACGCTACAACGCATCGGTGGGTGTGGCGGTCAACCAGGTGCTGTACAACCAGACAGTGATTGCAGGAGTGAAACTGTCGAAAAAGGCCGACGGCCTGAACGCCCTGAACATGGAAAAGACGCGTGAAAACCTGGCGCAGGAAATCGCACGGCTATACTTCCTGGCGCAAACCACTGACCGGCAGAAAGAGCTGGTCAGCGATAACATCGCACGGCTCGAACGCCTGGCCGGTATCTCCAAATTAGTGGTGGACAATGGCATGGGAGTCAGCGTGGATTACGACCGCATACAGGTGAACCTCGAAAACCTGCATACCGAATTGAGCAATACCGAGGCAATGCACCAGCAACAGCTGAACATGATCAAGTATATGATCGAAATTCCGCTTGAAACGGCGATTGTGCTTACCGATACCGTGTCGATGCCTTTGCTGGCTTCAGCCCCGGTGAGCATGTCGGATTTTTCGAATCGCACGGACATCCGCATGCTGGCCATGCAGCAGGATATTGCGCAGATGAACCTGAAAATGGAACGCAGCAAATACCTGCCTTCGCTGGCTGCCTTCGGACAATGGAATTATGCGGGGATGCGCAATAAATTCGGCGATTATTTCAAGGGCGGCCCGATGAGTAACTGGTACAGTTCGGCTGCCATTGGATTGAGTCTCAACATCCCGATCTTCAACGGGCTTGAAAAACGCTCGAAAGTGCAACAGGCGAAGATTGATTACCGGCAATCGACTTTGATGCTTGACAATACGCAAGAATATCACCGCGTGAATTACAAAAACGCCATGAACAATTATTTCAACAGCAGGAACAACGTGGAACGCCAGGCACAGAACATGAAACTGGCCGAAAGGGTGTACCACGAGACAGCATTGAAATACCACGAAGGAATGGCCACGATGAGCGGCCTCCTGCAGGACGAAGCAGGCCTTAGCAGTGCACAGGCCGGTTACCTGAACGCTCTCTACCAATTTAAAGTGGCTGAACTGGACATCATGCAGCTGAATGGCGAAATCGGCAACCTGATGACGAACAGTACGCAGGCTGCACAGGGAAAGCAGGCCGCACCGGTAACGCAGGATAAAGCCGACCTGGTTTTAGTAGAATCATTAATGTATTAAAGATAACCGTCATTCCTTAAAAACAGAACGGTGAGTCCGGACAGTCTTACGATGTACCGGATCCATCATGGCAAATCCCTTGCAAGTGACATGACGGACCATCAAAATCTAAAAATCTAAAAATCATCATCCAAATGAAAAAGTACATCATTATCGTAGCGCTGATCGCAGTTGGCGGGGCAATGTGCTGGAGGCTGCTGGCCAACAGGACTGAAATCGAAAGCCGCAAGGAAGTAAAGGTATCCGATGCGGGTATCGCTGTGGCTGTGGCACAGGCCGAACGCCGTACGGCTCAAAACGGCATGGAACTGGTTGGAGCTACCGAAGCCAGCCGGGAAGTAACTGTGGCATCGGAAGCCGCAGGAAAAATAACCGAATTGCATTTTAAACTGGGCGATTATGTGGAAAAAGGCTCATTGCTGGCCCGCGTAGACGACCGGTACAAAAAATTGGCCGTCGATAACGCGCTTCTCGCTTACGACAAGTATCGCGAAGATTACCAAAAATACCAGACCCTGCGCGAAGGCGACGCCATATCGGACTTGCAGCTGCGCGAAGTCAGGATGGCTTACGAAAACGCATCCATACAGCTGGAACAGGCCACGCGCCAATTGGAGGACACGCGAATTGTCGCTCCGTTCAGCGGATACATCACCTCGCGGAACATCGACCTGGGCGCTTACATGAACACGGCGGCTCCGGTTGCCGGAATAGCCGATATTTCGCAATTGAAGGTAAAGCTGTCGGTTTCGGAGTCGGAGGTATATGCTTTGCGGAAAGGCCAAAAGGTGACCGTTTCGACAGCCGTTTATCCGGGCGTGACCTTTGATGGCGCGGTATCGCACATCAGTCCGAAAGGCGACAGGTCACACAGTTATCCTGTCGAGATTTCCATTGCCAATTCGCAGAAACACCCGCTCAAAACGGGGACTTACGTGAAAGTATCCGTCAACATGGGCGAAAGTCGTCCCGCACTGATGATCCCGCGCGACGCAATCGTAAGCAGCGTGAAGGAACCCTCGGTTTACGTGGTGAACAGCGACTGCGCCCGACTGGTGAAAATCACCGCCGGAAGCGATAACGGAAGTTACCTCGAAGTGCTGAATGGCCTCAACGAAGGCGATCAGGTTGTCGTCAACGGGCAGATCAACCTGATGGACGGAGCGAAAGTGCAGATAATTAAGAATTAAAAATTAAAAATTAAAAATTAAAAATCATGGCTTCAATAGTTGATACCTCTATCAAGCGTCCATTGCTTATCGTAGTGATATTCACCGTACTCTCATTAGGCGGACTGGTGTGTTACCACATGCTCAGTCTCAACCTTCTTCCCAAGTTCGACTTGCCGGTGATCACCATTGCCACGGTATATCCCGGTGCAGGCGCATCGGAAGTGGAAACCTCCGTTACCAAAAAAATAGAAGACGCACTGTCGACCCTGGAAAACCTCAAGAGGATCACTTCCACCTCGCAGGAAGGCGCATCTATCGTTGTGATCGAGCTGAACGAAGGCACCGACCCCAACCTGGCCGTGCAGGACGCCCAGCGTAAAATCAACGCCATCAAGTCCGACCTGCCTTCCGAAATCCTGGATCCGAGTATCGACAAGATCTCCATCGACGAGATGCCGATCATGGAAGTGGCTGTCGGATCGACATTGCCCTCAACCGAATTCTACAAGCTGGTGGAAGACCGCATACAGCCCCAGCTGGCCAAGCTGCCCGGCGTGGGCGCCATTAACATGGTCGGCGGTACCGAACGCGAAATCAAAGTGAATATCGACTCCGAAAAGCTTCGCGCCTATAACCTGTCGATATTGCAGGTACTGCAAGCCGTGCAGACCGCCAACATGGAAATACCCGCCGGCAATATTGAAAATGCCGAAGCCGTATACTCGGTGCGCCTCGCTGCCAAGTTCGCCTCGCTGGACGAGCTGCGCAACACGGTGATCATGACCACTGCCGACGGAGGTAAGGTGAAAATACTGGATGTGGCGGAAGTGGAAGACGGCATTGCCGAGCAAAAGCTGATCAACCGCATTGACGGGCGCGACGCCATCGGTTTGTCCATCCAGAAGCAGACCGACGCCAATGCCGTGCGTGTGGCCGACCTTGCCAGGAAGGAGCTGTCCGCTATGGAAAAGGAATATGCCTACGCGAACCTCACGTTCGACATCGCTACCGACAGCTCCATATTTACGCGGGCTTCGGCCAACGCAGTGGTGGTCGACCTTTTCCTGGCCATTATCATCGTGGCTTTCGTATGCTTCATCTTCCTGCACAATGTGCGCAGCGCCATCATCGTGATGATTGCCGTGCCCCTGTCCATCGTTCCCGCGTTCATCGTGATGCATGCGCTCGGCTATTCGCTGAACATGATGTCGCTGATGGCGCTGTCGCTCGTCGTCGGCATCCTGGTGGACGACTCTATTGTGGTGATCGAAAACATGTTCCGGCACATGGAAATGGGGAAATCGCGCCGCAGGGCGGCTATCGACGGCTGCAAGCAGATCATGTTTACCTGTATGGCCATTACGCTGGTGATCGTTGTGGTATTCCTCCCGCTGGCCATCACCGGCGGACTGATCGGCAACATCCTCAAGGAATTTTCCATACCCATTATCGTTGCCACCATGTGCAGCCTCCTGGTCTCGTTCACGCTCACGCCCTTAATGATGTCGCGTTTCGGCAAGCTTTCGAATGAAAACCGCAGGACGCTCTCCGGACGTTTCTCACATGCGGTGGAATCCGCTTTCGAATCGTTGAAGAACCGGTATGGCCGCGCACTGGCCGGCAGCTTCCGCTACAAGACATTGATTTTACTTGCCGCGCTGGTACTGTTCATCGGCTCCATCGCACTTTTCCCGGCAGGCCTTATCGGTGTCGCTTTCACGCCGACCACCGACCAGGGCGAGTTTGTGGTGAAGATCGACATGAACCCGCAGATGACCACCTACCAGAACAACCTGATCACCATGCAGGCTGAGGCGATCCTTCGCGGAAAGCCCGAAGTGGAGCGCATCTACACCAACGTCGGCTCCACGGGTACGATGGTAGCCAGCGCCGCCAAGAACAATGCTACCGGCATTTCGGTGAAGATGGTGGATAAGAAGCGCCGTCACATCGGCGTGAACGAGTTTGCCGAACAGGTGAAGAATGAAATCATGACCATCCCCGGCGTGCGTGCCCGCGTAAGCATCGGTTCGCTCGGCGGCGGCAGCGAACCGGTACAGCTGGTGGTGCAGGGCGCCGATTTCGAAAAGGTGGAAAGCGCCGCAGCAATGCTGCTCGACATCATTCGCCATACGCCCGGCGCTACCGATGTGAAGTATTCAACCGACGACCCGCGCCAGGAAGTGCAGGTGAAGTTCGACCGCGAGAAAATGGCCGAACTGGGACTCTCGGTGACCGACGCAGGCTCGACCCTCCGCGTAGCCCTCAACGGCAACGACGATTCGAAATACCGCGACGGCAACTACGAGTACGATATCAATATCCGCGTGGACAATTTCGATCGCACACAGCCTTCGGACGTTGAAAAGCTTACCTTCCTGAACAACCGTGGCGAGCTGATTGAGCTGAAACAGTTTGCCGATGTAAGCTACGGCCTTGGCCCCTCGGTGCTTGAACGTACCGACCGCATTTCGTCCATCACCGTGAAAGCCAATGTGGTTGGCCGTCCTTCGGGAACGGTGGGGCAGGAGATTAAGGCCGCTTTCGCAGGAAAGGTGCCCGCAGGCGTTGCCATCAAGGAAGGCGGGTCGATGGAGCAGCAGGCCGAGGCTTTCGGCAGTCTGGCCTTCGCGTTCGTGGCGGCTGTCGTGTTGATTTACCTGATCATGGTGGCGTTGTACGACTCGCTGCTCGATCCCGTGGTAGTGCTTTTCTCCATCCCGCTGTCGATGATCGGCGCCTTCCTCGCTTTAGCGCTGACGATGAACGACCTGAATATTTTCAGCATCATCGGGCTGATTGTACTTATCGGGCTGGTAGCCAAGAATGCCATCATGCTGGTGGACTTCACCAACCATTTGCGCGACCAGGGTATGGATGTGGTTTCCGCCCTTGTGGAAGCCGGCAAGGAGCGTTTGCGTCCCATCCTGATGACCACCTTCGCCATGATATTCGGCATGTTGCCTATTGCACTGGCTGCCGGCGACGGCGCTGAAATGAAGAACGGCATGGCATGGGTGATTATCGGCGGGCTGACAAGTTCGATGATCCTGACCCTGGTGGTAGTGCCCGTCATATATTACCTGTTCGACCGCGCTACGGCACGCTTCCGCCGCCTGAGACACAACCGCGCCGTGGAACTCGTGAAGGCAAAATTGCTCAATGACAGCGATGAGGTGGAAACTGTCCCCGCCGTTTAGCTCGATGAATGTAATATCATGTCCGGGCTGATGACAAAGGGAATGTTCAAGATCATCTAAAAATATTGTTGTATTAAAAATAAAAAATAATAAAGCCATGAATAAAGAAGAAAAATATGCCAAGCTTCTTGCTTTGAGTGTGATTTACGAAAAGGATGAACGTTCCAGGCAACCGTTTCTCGAACGTATAGCGTGTCGTTCGGAAGATTTTCCCGAATTGCTTCGCGGAATCCATCACGATGGATTCCGCGAATGGGTAAAGTCGGTGGAAGGTATTATTTGCCATCCATCCCGGAAACGGTAGTTGAAAAACGTTCGTCGTACAAATCCCGCTTTTCGGCGGGAGAGCGCCTGCCTTTACCGATCAACCGTTTCGAACGTTGGAAGACAGGCGTACCTTTGTACAGGATCAATCAAAGTTAAAATATTGTATGATATGTGTGCGAACACATTCAACTTTTGATAATGCGTGTGCGAGCACGATACAGACGAATTTGAATGATCGAATTTGAGTGGTCCGGATGGATTTCAAGTCCTGACGGGCCGGTGGATGGCTCACCCGGCAAATAGAATTTGCCGGGTGTTTCCAGCCACAAATAAGAACATCATAACAAAACAGAAAACAGTAATGGATCAAGAAAGTAACATTGTAATTTCATCGAAGGAAGGACGTTTGGGTAACCCCGAAGAGTAGCCTGTTCAAACCGCTCTCATTTCCTCACGCCGCGTTCAATTTTTTTCTTCGTTTAACTGCGAGATTTTCAGAGAGGTTATCATCAGCCCACTGGTCGATATCGCGCAGAAAAACACTTTCCAACGCCTGTTTGAAATCCACGTGGATAGAACCCGATTCCGGGTTGACCTTTGTTAAAAGAGGTAACATCAAAACATAAGGAGTGACCCCGTTCAGGGCATTGGGAGATTTTCGAGCCTTGTACGCGCCGAACATGGATTCAAGTATATCGGACGAGATATGCCACGCGTCCTCTCCCGCGCTCGATTTTCCCGCTTCTTCTCGAAGATATGCCATGCATTCCTTGACGGCTCGCGACACGCGGGGAAACGGGCCGTCGACTAATGGCATCAATTTCTGGATACTTTCCTCGACGCTTTTCTGGCTCAAGCCTTTTTCTTTCATGAACGTGGATATCCGGTTGAAAACGGGAATGACCGTGTTTAACTCGCGGATCAGGGACTCGTGATTTTCAAGAAACTGGAAGACCTCCCGTTCTCCCGGTGGAAGCGTGTCCAGGAGGCGCGACATTTTCCCCGCCCAGCGTATGCAGGGCGCCAGGTTCATGAAACGAGCGATAATCCGTTGTTTTGGAGGGAGAAGATAGGCCACCGGGCGCATGACCTCCCTGTTTTTTACCCGGGCGAGCTCTTTCATCAGGGATAAAAAATCGGGCGCATCCCTGTACTGGCGCTCTAAAAACATGGCCAGCGTGTGCCCCACGTCTCGCAGGTGCACCAGGGAACTTTCCCGTATGCCCCTGTTCATGATAGAGGCATTATCGCTTACCGCATAAGCCGGATCGCTGCCCATTTTCGCCGTCACGGCCTTTAACCTGTCGCGGATAAGAGCCCCGTTCCAGTTCTTCTCCACGCTCATGTCCAGAACTTCAACATCACGCGTTTTTAGCGGGGAATCATCCTTCTTGTCGGCCCGCGTTCCCAGGATTAACAACAATTTCTCGCTACCGATTTGCATGCTCTCGTCGATGATCACGCCGTAAGCGGCGCCCGATTCCTTGAGCCTCGAACGGGTACAGGTAAAATACCCGCTTTTCTCTATCCAGTTGGTTATGCTGGTATAAGAGGGTATTTCCTCTATTCCCAGGTGAAGCTGGTCATTAAAAAGCTCGACCGCTTTTACGGCTCCTCGAAGACTGATGCCGCACCCGCACACCAGCGAAACGCATAAACGAATGATACCGTCTCCGTACTTATGACGCTCTACCAACTGTCTCGAAAGCAGGTTATCAGCGTTTTTTTTTAAGCTCGTCCGTCAGTAGATGGATAATTTGATCCTGTGATTTCAGTTTTTCCCTGTCTCGCTGACGACTTTTTTCCATGTCACGATTCTTTTGCCTGCTGGCGTG
>JAISDP010000208.1 GCA_031264715.1 Bacteroidales bacterium | reverse complement strand
CACTGATGCGGAACATCCGCATACTGATGCGAAACAACTCCAAAGCAAAAACATGACAACAGGTAAAAATCACAAATCTAACTGATTCTATTATCTTTCGAAACTTTATTTTGTTATTTTTGACAGTCCTTACATCCAATTGAGTTAATATAAAATCACCAATAATGTCTCAAAAAATACTGATATATCAGGTTTTGCCGCGCCTTTTCGGCAATACCAAGTCGCTCAACAAAGTAAACGGAAGCATCGAAGAAAACGGTTCGGGAAAATTCTCGACATTCAGCACAAAGGTTCTTGATGAAATTAAAGCCATGGGCTTCACTCACATCTGGTATACCGGCATCCTGGAACATGCCACCCGGACGGATTATTCAAAATACGGCATCCGCAACAGCCATCCCGGAACAGTTAAGGGTAATGCCGGTTCGCCTTATGCAATACGCGACTATTACGATGTTTCGCCCGACCTTGTCGATCATGTGGAGTCGCGTATGAGCGAGTTTGAAGCCCTGATCGGACGGACACATTCGTGCGGGATGAAGGCGATCATCGACCTGGTGCCCAACCATGTCGCACGGGAATACTTTTCGGATGCAAAACCCGCCCATATTGCTGATTTTGGTGCGAATGACCGTGTACTCGAATCATTTGACCCCAATAATAATTTTTATTACGTGCCCGGGCATAAGTTCGAACCCCGGTTTCCTGTGGTCCAGGGAGATGACACCTACATTGAATTTCCGGTAAAAGCCACGGGCAACGATTTGTTTGATCCTTCGCCAACGGTTAATGACTGGTATGACACTGTAAAATTGAATTATGGGATTGATTATTGCAGGGGCCGCGCCTGCCACTTCGACCCCAAACCCGATACATGGTTCAAAATGCGGAATATCTTGCTGTATTGGGCCGGCAAAGGCGTGGATGGTTTCCGTTGCGACATGGTGGAGATGGTGCCTGTTGAATTTTGGCATTGGGTGATCCCGGAAATAAAGTCAAAGTTTCCGCATGTTGTATTTATTGCCGAAATATACAATCCTGCCGAATATCGCAATTACATCAACTATGGAAATTTCGATTATCTGTATGACAAAGTGGGATTATACGACTGTTTGAGGGATATTGTGTGCGGGCGTCGTCCGGCTTCGGATATTACGACATGCTGGCAAAGAAACGAGGGAATACAGGATCGGATGCTGAATTTCCTGGAAAATCACGACGAACAGCGGATCGCATCCTCCTTTTTTGCCGGAAACCCTTTTAAAGCGATTCCCGCAATGGTAATTGCCGCCACAATGAACACCAATCCCGTCATGATTTATGCCGGGCAGGAACTGGGCGAACCCGGCATGTACCGGGAAGGATTCAGCGGGCTCGACGGACGTACCTCTATCTTCGACTATTGGTCGGTCGATTCATTACGAACCTGGTATAACAATGGCAACCCCGATGGGAAAAACCTGACTGTCGACCAGGAAAAGCTGAGGCAATTTTACACCGTGTTATTGCAATTATGCAACAATGAGGCTTGTATCTGCAATGGCCGGTTCTATGACCTGATGTATGCAAATCCCCAATTCGATTCCAATTGCCAATACGCCTGTTTGCGCTGCCACGACCATGAATTTATACTGGTGGCGGTTAACTTTTCGGACAAAGCCGCCACAGTTCATGTAAATATCCCGGAAGAGGCGTTCAATTATATGGACATCAACCGATCGGATTTGAAACGATCCACAGATTTATTAACCGGCAACAAACAGGAATTAGCCAAATTCGGGACGGATCCATTCTGGATTGAAATGGAAGCCCTTTCGGGGAAATTATTGAAATTCGGTTAATTTAAAAGTAACCCGATATGGAGACGGAAGAATATTAACAACCGACAAATCTATCAGCGGATTTGTTGCGCTTCGCGCATCATATCTTCAAGAGTAGGCTCTTTGATGCGGCCTTCCTGCTCCATCACCTTTTTGAAAAACGCCTGTTCGGCAGCTTCCAATTCGTCCATGTTGGTGATTGTTCCATTGGCGTACTTGACAGTCGACACCGGCTTTCCCTTTTCGTCGTAACGTTTCCATTCGCCATCAGGCGTATCGTTGCGGTAGAGGCCTTCAATTTCTTTCGTACCGTCAAGGAAATATGTTGTAAACAGTCCGTCCAGTTTGTCGTTGACATAGGTACAGGTCGATTTGAGTTGCCCGTTTTCGAAAAACTGTTTCCATGGTCCGTTTTTCAGGTCGTTTTCCCAGATGGTTTCCTCGGCTACCTTCCCGTTCGGATAGAAGCTTTGTTCCTTCCCGTGATGCTTGCCTGCCATGTATTCTGCACGGTGCGATACTGCTTTGGTATAGTAACTGTAATAAAGCCACACGCTGTCGCGCCTGGTTCCCACATAATTGCCTTCTGCAGCCGGCTCGCCGTTCTGCCAGAAAAACATCGCACGGGCTTTTGTACTGTTGTTGTCGTAATTCATGATGACACGTACTTTGCCCGTGGGATAATAGCGTTTCATTTCGCCTACAGGCTTGTCGTCCTTGAAATAGCCCGAATATACCAATCCTCCCTTACTGTCCACCGCTTCCCAATAACCCTGCTTGCGGCCGGCAGCATCGCGCTGATTCTTTGCTTGACCATACACTGCCACAGCCAATAAGCCGAACAGCCAACCAACCAATAATCGCTTCCACATCATTTATTTCAATTGAACAGGTCCTGTATTAAAATATTATCAGGCGCACGTTCGATCGCCTGCAGGAAATTTTCCTGGATATGCAATACCTTCCTCAACTCATCGGTCGGTTTGTTCAGGATGCGGTTATTCCCGCCTTTGTCCAGCGACTCGATAACATACCTGATCGTATATTTCTTAATATCTTTGGCAGGCGCATAAGCCCGCACTTTCTCTTTCGAGGTCCATACCTCCAAAACCAGGTCGCCGGCCAGCAAATCGGCCATCACCATGCGCACAAGGCGGGTCGGCAGCCTCATTTTGCCGGCAAGTTCCTGCGCGGTCTGCGGTTTCTTACCATCGATGAAATGCCGCACGATGCGTTCGAGCAACAGTATGTTATATGCCCGGTGCGCGTACGAACTGATTTGCAGCGATTCGTTTTCCAGCTCGTAAAGGTCGATATTCTGGTTGGCAAACGACACTTCGGCTCCCAGCAGCACGATCAGCCAGCTGGCCTGCATCCAGATGAGCAGCAACGGCAGGAAGGCAAAGCTGCCATATACGGCATTGTTGCGCGACATGCCCAACTGCAGGTCGATATACAGCCACTGTACAATCTGGAAGGCAGTCCCTGCAAGAATCCCCCCAAGCAGGGCCGACATGAACTTCACTTTGGTGTTGGGCATGATGATGTACAGCAAGGTGAACAGCAGCCAAATCATCACATACGGGAACAGCTTCATGAGAGAAACCACGAAGGGACTCAGGTTCACAATATCAATGTGCGATGAAATTTTGCTCAGCTGCGTTACCAGGAATACATTGCCGCTGCTGGCAAGGATGATGAGTACCGGCGCTACCAGCATCAGCGAGATATAATCGGTGAACTTGCGGACGTATGAACGGTGTTTCCTGATTTGCCAAATGTCGTTGAATGAGTTTTCGATATTACCCAGCACCTTCATCACCGACCAGAACAGCACCGCCAAACCTACGCCGGCAATCAGTCCGCCCCTGGTGTTGTCGAGCATCGAATGGGCAAAGGAAATCAACCAGTTCAGCACTTCTTCCTGACCCTTGAAGTTGTCGACCAATTTCTGTTCCAGGTCCTTGTCGAACCCAAAACCTTTGGCGATGCCGAAACCCATAGCCAGTATGGGAACCAGCGCCAAAAGCGAATAGAATGTAAGCCCCGATGCACGCAACTGCACCCTGTCCTCTCCGAAACGGCGGAAGGCCACCAGGATCACACGCAGGTAGCGCAACAAAAGAGCAATGCGCTTCGGATAGTCATCCAGCCGGACACTCCACACTTCGTCGGTGACAAAATGCTTTACCTGGGTGAATATTTTTTTGATTTTCTGACTGATGCTCATACAATAAAAATAAGGTCAAAGTAAAATGTTTCTTATGGAATTTGCAAAAGAATTGCACCCAAAATATATGGCACGCCAAATGGTTTGACGACAATCGTTTTGACCCTGTCAGGCCTGACAGGGTTGTCAGGTTGCCCTCAGTTTTTCAGTGTCACGGCAACACCTGCCCGTACCCATCGTCCCGGGAGGATGATATTGCCGATATCCTGGTGTTTCCTGTTGCCGAGGTTGGATGCTTCCGCGAAAATATTCAGCCGTTCGGTCTGTCGGTAAATTCGGAGATCGATTTGCCAGAACGGATCATAAGGCGTCTCGCTTTCCGAACCGTCTTCGGCATGATATTGCATGTAAGCACCGTTGCGGTCCTGCCAGCCGATCATCCAGTGTGCGCATACCTTTTCGGCGATACGGTGTGTCAGTCCGACGTTCAACTTGTGCCGCAGGTAATCCATCACGTAATGCGACTTGTATTGGTTGGACGACTTGTTGCTGCTCATGAATGTATAAAACGCCGTGAGCGACTGTAGCGGGAAATTCTTCCCTGCGGCACGTTTCACATCCCATTGTCCGCCCGCCGAGACCCCGTGCGTGTATAAATCCGTGAGGTTCATGGTGTGCCATTTCTGCCGGTCGTCCAGCCATATCCAGTCGATCGCATCGCTGATGTTGCGGTAGAAATAGCCGGCATTGACATTCCAGCAGCCGGAGGTAATTTTTGTACCCAACTCGTATTCCGTACTGTGTTCGGGCTTCAGGTCGGGGTTTCCGATCAGCGGCGGGCCCGAATAATAAAGGTCTGTGAAAGTGGGCAGCCGCATGGCGCGGTTGGACGAAGCGTATATTTTGAACGTATGATTCGGGCGGAAAGCCAGGTCGATGCCGGGGTATACGTTCAGTTTGCTGCCTGTGTAGCTGTTATGGTTTACCAGCACGCCCACTGATGCGCTCCACTTGCCGATGTGCAGGTTTTGTTCGGCATAGGCGCTGAGGTTGGTTCGCTGGCCGGTTTTTGTGTACCATTTGTCGTCTTGCCGGGGAACCTTGCGGGGAGTCGCCATTGGTTCGCCAAGGTTGTTGCTGTAGATACGTTCGCTGCGGGCCAGCAGGCCGATGCTTGTCCGCCCGAAACGGCCGGCAAGCGAAGCCGTAACGTCCGCGCCGCATACATCGGTATAGTGGAAGTTGCGGTAAGCATCGGGATTGTTGCGGTTGAGGATATACTGGTCATAATTGCGCCGCCAGTATACCGACGGCGTTATGCTGAACCTGCCTGCCGCGGCATCACCTTTCAACGCCGCGAAAAACGTGTGCAGCGACTCGTACTGGTCGGGATATTCCGGCCCGTAGAAACTGTTGGCGCCGAAATCCTTCTGCGTATACCCCAGTTGCAGGTCTATCGGAACGACACTGTTGTTCCATTTGTTTTGCGAGAAAATGTTCAGGTTTTTGAAATCGGTATTGTGCATGTACCCGTCCGATGCGGTTTGCGATACGGCCAGGTGGTGGGTGGTGCGGCGAGCGTGTGCGGTTCCGGCGAGCGTAGCTTTGTAGAACCCGTATTGTCCGCCGGCAAGGGAGGCTTTCAGGTAATTTCCCGGCTGTGTTCCCGTAATGAAATTCACAGCGCCGCCTAAAGCGTTGTTGCCGAAAATTCGTGCTGCGGGGCCTTCAAGTACTTCGATTTTTTCGACCGATTCGAGGTCGATGGGGAGGTTGAGCGAGTAGTGTCCTGTTTGCGGGTCGCTGATGTTGATCCCGTTGAGTAGTACCAGTGTCTGGTCGAATGATGTGCCGCGTATGGAAACGTCGGCTTGGGCGCCGTATGGGCCGCGTTGCCTCAGGTCAACATTGGGGATATGCTCCAGCATGTCCGTGAGGCTCTGAACCGCCGCTCGATCAATATCCAATTTCCGTACCTGCGTGATCGTCCGACCGGCCGGTGCGAACACATTAGGTGCAGCATCGGCGCTGATCTCCACTTCTTCCAGGTCAATTTTCTTCACCTGCGTACTGTCTGCCTGTGCAAAACTCCGCTCCGGTGAAACCAGCATCGTATAACTGGCACACAGCACGCCGATCTTCACGCAACGGTGCAGGCTGTTGAAAATCGCATACGCTTTGTTGGCCCACTGCCTGAAACAGGTTGGCGAAGGCCGCTTTCTTACATAATGATTCATTGATTTTAATGATTAAGTTAAATTTGAAAAACCACAAAAGTAGTTGATAATTGATAATTGACGCAGGGAAAAGACATTTTCTTGGCTCTCGCAAGGATGATTTAAATTATCGACGTTTATATTTGCGAAAATGGCGCCGGCGTCCAAATCCAATCGTTGGTAAACGAGTGAATATCGGCATAATACGGATCGTCTTTGAGTTTTCCCCACTCCGGATCGTTGCGGAAAACGTTCCAATTTCTGTCCAGATCGTTCAGGTCGGCAAAAGCCAGAATATACACCAAACTTGGCATTTTCGTGCCGGCAACGGTCTCGCCGAACAAGACCGGTTGCAATCCCGTCCGCTTGAAAATGGCAATCTCGCCGCCTTCGTTGAACATTTGTATCTTTTTTTTGGAAGCGACCAGGCTCGTCGATTCGTAGGTACGTACTTGAAAGATCCGCGGTTGATTCGCTTTCTTCTGCGCGGGTATCTGTATTTCGGGCAGACCTGTAAATGCCTTCAGTATGGACTTTTCCATGGTAAAGAAGGCCGGATCGGACATGGGGGCGTTTAAAAACCGGTTGCCGGCCTGTACGAAGCTTTTATCGTCGAGCAGCCGGTCATTTAATGTCACTACCGAATCCATGGTTGGATGCGGGACGATGACGTGCAGCGTCGGAGCATCCGGGCCATGTTTGATGTTGAATACGCCCACGGTCTTGATTCCGGCCTTATTCAACGCCGGAATTGCCGCGTCCCGATAATAATCGGCAACCAGGCTTTGCCTATTCCCCGGCAACAGCCGGTAACGGATCCATTCGTAATACTGTACGCCGGCGGCCGCTTGTGTAAAACTTTCGGCAAGCACGCTTCGCGCCATAACGGGAGTCATCCCCAGGGCAACTCCTGCTGATAAAAAACTGCGTCTTTTCATTTTTGATTCACTTTGATATAATGGTTTATAAATTCGTTCTTATACAGAATAATCGGATACTGGCGACCGGGTAAGGCGTCGCATACCAGCTTCAATATTCAATGATTCGTCATCGGTTACCTGTAAGTTTCAGATCGGCTAATGCAATAGCGGTTGCCGCTTCGAGCACGGGCGGCATGCGCAGCGTAATGCAGGTGTCATGGCGGCCCGGAGTCTCAAGGATGGTCATTTCGCCGGTATGGACATTCATGGTATGCTGCGGCCTGGCAATGGAAGAGGTCGGTTTTACGGCCACGCGGAACACAACAGGATTGCCGTTGGTAATGCCGCCGTTGATTCCCCCTGCATGATTGGTTGCGGTTTTACCGTCGGCGCTGACGAAAGCGTCGTTGTGTTCGCTGCCGTGCATCTGCGCTGCTGCAAAACCGGCGCCAAACTCAAGTCCTTTAATGGCAGGGATGGCAAATACGATGTGGCCGATCACGGATTCAACGCTGTCGAAAAACGGCTCGCCCCAACCGACAGGGATGCCTTCAACAACACATTCCACGATGCCGCCCAGCGAATCGTGCTCCGCAACGCAGTGGTCAATGATTTCTTCCCAGTGCACGCTTCCGCCTATTTCGCGGATGTGCGCAGCAACCGTTGCCGGGGCAATGATCTTTCGGGCTACGACGCCGGCAGCTACCAGCCCCGTGGTGATGCGTCCCGAAAAATGACCGCTGCCGCGGTAATCGGAAAAACCTTTGTATTTCACTCCTGCCACAAAATCGGCATGTCCGGGACGGGGAATCTCGGTAAACCGCGAATAATCACCCGACCGCGTATCGGCGTTTTCGAACATGATCACGATCGGGGCGCCGGAAGTAAACCCGTTGAATACGCCGGTCATGATTCGCGGCGCATCAGCTTCCATGCGGGGCGTAGTCCCTTTACCCCCGCTGCGGCGCCGGGCGAGATCCGGCTCAAAATCCGCTTCCGACAAGGCGATACCCAGCGGACAGCCATCAATACAGACGCCCGTACACAAACCGTGCGACTCGCCGAAAATACTTACGCGAAAAAGCCTTCCGAAAGAATTCATAATGCAAAAAAGAAAAAGCTGCCGATACGACAATTAAAGTTTCAAAAATACAATTTTTATCAACAGGATGGTTCATTTTTCGAATTTCGGATTCCGATGCAATTTTTCACTCGTGTTTGAATCTGCCCGTTCGGTTGAATTTGTAATTGACTTTCTGAACAGAGAAATTCAATCGCCTCCAAAATTTATATTGGAAACCACTGCTGTCCGGTAAAATTTTATGTGGGTACAACTCAAATTGTCGCATTGAGGATAAAATTGATTTCGTCCTTTCAGGCCTTTCAGGGCTACGGGATCTGTCGTCATCATGAACACAGGACGTTGCCGGCGTTGCCCTGCGAAACGAAACAGCCGCCGTCGCTAAACATTGTCAAACTTCCGACAAGT
>JAISDP010000204.1 GCA_031264715.1 Bacteroidales bacterium | reverse complement strand
CAGAACAGGAGCATCCTTGATTTCACCGCTGCCGCCGCGCCGCGCGTAGCACGACCCTGTTCAATGGTTGCAGGTAAAAATTTAATCGCTCTGTCGACATCTGCCAGGATAGAATCTTTGGTGTCGGCAATAGACGATCTTTTTATTTCCGAAAAATCATCGGTCATCCTGTATGGTTTGTCTGTCAGGATCGCTCCGCCGTAACACATGATCAGACAGGTATACGAAAAAGCCCGCAAAAAGTAAACCTCGCCTTTCAATTGCGTACGCAACGCTTCCTCTGCCGTGTTGGAGACAGGAACCTCGTCAATGCGCGAAAGAATGGTATTCAGGTTCTGGATGTTTTTGTACAGGTTATTCCAGTAAAGCCATGGCCTGCCGTTATCATTATTGGCAAACAGATCCATTCTGTCGGGGCTCATGGTACCCTGGATGAATACCTCTCCTCCGGGCCTGAAATTATTCAAGGTCTGATCGGTTGAAGACGAAAGAAAATCGCGGCGAATCAACGGGCCATCAATGGCGTTTCCATCCATTTTTGTACTGCCCAGCATGGAATAACAGGCGCCAACGTATGCCTTTACTAAGTTGATGTCCGAAAAAACCACATCCTCGTCAAAGGAATCAACGGCCGACTGGTCGAGCACGTCCGTACATGACGTTCCGCCTAACAGCAGGAACGAAAGAAAATATATGAATATCTTTTTCATGATCATTATTTGATGCGTTTAAAAAGTAATGTTTGCGCCAATGGCTAAGGTTCTCATCGTGGGATAGGAGTTTGCGCCATCCGTCTCGGGGTCGAACTTCTTGGTTCCGCTCCACAGGTAAGCCAGGTTGTTGCCCGAAAAATACACATTGATATTGGATATCCCTATGGCCTT
Source organism: Bacteroidales bacterium (assembly GCA_031264715.1). Taxonomy (GTDB): domain Bacteria; phylum Bacteroidota; class Bacteroidia; order Bacteroidales; family UBA4181; genus JAIRLS01. The sequence continues at coordinate 8,725 of JAISDP010000204.1, read as the reverse complement.
ATAATATTGATTGGGAATACTGTAAGACAACACCACGTTTTTCAACCGAAAGTAGGCGCAATTATCCCACCAGAAAGTGTTTTCATTCGAAATCCAGTACTGGTTGCTTCTGCTCCAGGCTCTTGGCATGGATGCATCCCGGTGGTCGGGAGTCCACCTGTCGGTGTACATGAACTTAAAATAATTCCCCTCTTCGCCACGCCTTTCGTCGGAATAGTTCTTTTTCAAAAACTCTCCCTGTCCCTGGAGAAGTGCGGAAAAGGTAAAATTTTTCCAGCTGAGGTCAATGTTGACGCCATAAAATATATCCGGTGCAACGGTATGTTCTACCAGTACCCGGTCGTTGGCATTAACAGCATTGTCGTCGTATTCCGGATTCAGATCCGCATAGCCGGCGCTCACATTTTTGAAAATAACATCGCCCTCTTGCGGCTGGACGGTCCCCCATTTAGCGTATGCATCAGCCTGCTCCTTATCCCTGAAGATTCCAGTAGCTTCATACATCAACCTGGTTCCCCATGGAAGTCCTGTTTTTGCCTGCCAGGGCACAGGAGGATCCACTTCGTCAATGAAAACTAACTTATTGCGGCTCAGACTGAAATTTCCGGACAGGCCAAAATGCCAATCCTTATAGGATTTACGGACGCCAGCTTCCATTTCAAATCCCTGGTTATCCACACGTGCCATATTTTCATCGGGCAGGGTAATTCCTGAAAAATCAGGTACCGACCCACTCTTTGGTGCTAATATCTGATCCCGGATATTGTAGAAATAGTCAAAATTCAAAAACAGGAGTCCGTTCAGGAACTGCGATTCGACCCCGATATTCTTTGTTTTTTGTCTTTCCCAGGTAATATTTCTGTTGGCAACCGTTGGCGGACCGGTAGTAGCGTCAATAACGCCGTTGGTGCCGAACACCATTCCCGTAACCGTTCCCAGGTTATATTTGTCGATATACTGGAAAGGATCGCCGGGGTCCATACCCATTTCGCCATAGGAAGCCTTTAACTTGAAGTAATTGATGAACGACAGGTTGTCTTTCCAGAAACCTTCTTCGGATGCGCGCCATCCCAACAAAAACCCGGGGAAATATCCCCATCGGTTTTCTTTTGGAAACTTGAGCGAAGCATCGGCACGGAAAACCACTTCGGCCAAATATTTGCTCTTGTAGGCATAAGTAGCCCTGCCGATCCACGATCTGCGGGCATAAATGGTTTCCCTCCCGCTGTTGGTTTTGTTCAGGTCAGGCCCCACATTCAGGATTTGAACCAGGGTGGAAACATATTTCTCGCGTTGCGCCCAAAATTCGTTGTAATCGCTGGTGTACTGTTCAAACCCGGCATACAGGGTCACATCATGAAAACCAAACGATTGTATGTAATTCGCATCTACTTTGGAAGTGATATTGATCGTCCGGTTATAGTCATTTTGCAGCGACGGAAGGACAGCGCCGACCGGCGCTCTCAGGCTCGGCGTCAGGGGCATCTCGGTGATAAAGCCGGTATCCGGGTCCCGCACGGCTTTCGCATACTCGGGATAATACAAATACCATGACTGGAAAAACCTTTTCCTGTAAAAATTATTGAGGTCATAATCAAGGCTGGCGCTGAACGAAAGTCCATCGATAAAAGGAAGTGCAACGGTTACCTTCAGGTTATTCTGAAGACGGTAGGTATCCTGTTCGTTCTTCCCCCCGGCAAAAGATGAGGTAACCACAGGGTTATCGCCGTTTTCAATGTCAGGCGCAGGTTCCCCGGTAGGCCAGTAAGCCGGGCTGGTAGGATGGGTTCGCGTGGCGGCGCCGATCATGTCGCCGGCGCCCCGGTACGGAAACAGTTTACGGGTTTTGAACCCGGCTATGTTGATGTCCGTACTCAACCAGTCGGTGATGGGGATGTTCACTTTCGTCCGGATGTTGAACTGGTTATATTTCGTTGACGATTGCTTGTACATGGCGTCGTCCTGCTTGAATCCGAGCGACACCAAATAGGTCATTCCCTTGAATCCGCCGTCCATGGTCAGGTTATAGCGTGTTGTCGTAGTCCACTTTTTGATCAACTCGCCGTACCAGTCGGTATTGGGGTGTTCCCAGGGATCTTCCCCGCTGGCAAACAGTTCGATATCCCTGTCATTGTAAGTCCTGCTGTTACCATTATAGTCTTGATATTCCGAAAGCATAGTGGCATATTCGGCAGCGTCGCACAATTCAGGCGTTCTGCTGGGGGTCATGAACCCCTGGTAAAAACTGAAATTCAGCTTTGACTTGCCTGTTTGCCCGCTTTTGGTGGTGATCAGGATAACGCCATTGGCGGCCTGCGCCCCGTAGATCGCCGCCGAAGCGTCTTTCAATACCGAGAAAGAAGCGATGTCATTGGGATCGATTTCACCGATGCTTCGACCCTGAACGCCGTCGATGATCACCAATGGATTAGTTTTGGCTGCCGCGTCGCCCAGCGTTGTCCGGCCGCGCACATACATCCTGGGGGCCATGCTGCCGTCTACGCCCGGTTCGCCGCTGGTTTGGATCACGGTTACGCCGGGAAGACGTCCCGATATGGCCGCGGCTGCCGAAGCGGCCGGAATCGCCTTGATTTCTTCCCCTTTCAATGTGGTTACAGCGCCCACAACGTTCACCCTTTTCTGAACGCCATAACCTACCACAACCACTTCTTCAATTTCCCTGGTTTCTTCGACCAGTGAAACATCGATATTCCTCTGGTCGCCAACGATTGACTCGGAGGTGATGTATCCCATAAATGAGAATTGCAGCACCGCGTCTTTATCCGGAACCGTAATGGAATATCTTCCCGATGCATCGGTCACCACGCCATTGGTGGTGCCTTTGACAATCACATTTACCCCTGGCAGGGGTTCGCCCTGATCCGTAACCACGCCCGTCACAACAATTGACTGTGCGCTTTGCCGGGTTTCGGGAAGCGGCCTGGCTACCGACAGAACCTGTATCAGTGCAAAAACCGATACCAGCGTAATAAACCGAACTTGTTTAAAAATTGGATGTTTGACAAATAATAATTTCATACATTTATTCTTGTTTAATTTTATTTTTTAATGATTACTGCACACGGGTCACTTTTGTGCGTTGCTTCACGCTTGCGATCGGATGCCAAAAGACCCATTCGGATTGACAAGCAAGCGTATTACTGCTTTTTTACTTATTGTTCTACTTTTCCATAGGCTTCAGGCTTTTAAAGGTTAATTTTGCTTTTTATTAATAAATTGATCATCGATGTATCATGCATCGTTGATAAAGCAGGACAGGCCTGCGGCTTTTCCTGGTGAGTGCAGTCAATAAAAAAACCGCCCATCGCCAAATGCAATGATGCGGTTATAGTGTATTTTTTATAAATATTTTTCTTAACTTTCGCGCGCGCGTCTGTTAGTCTCTCTCTCTCTCTCTCTCTCTCTCTCTCTCTCTCTCTCTCTGCAAAAGGCGTGCCAAAGCCCTCTATTTTCGGGGCTTCAACTGCAAATAATATGTTGGAAAAAAAGTACAAAATTGATTGAGTTTGCTTGACAAATAAATAAAGGATATACTCCTGAACGCTTTTAAAAATCGAAGACATTATTTATAACACAGGTGAAACACTTACTTTTCTAAATATAAGTGTTATAAATCACAGAAAATCGGTTTTTCAACGATGCAAATATACATATCTTTTTTGGAAAAAACCTTTAAGTCATTCGATCGTCCGTTTTTTAAGATTTTTTAACAATTCGCCGCTGTCGCCGGCGAATATCACCACCGTGTTTTTGTCCAGCCCCAGTTTGTTTAATTCGGCAATAAAACAGGTGCAATTCAAATTGTCACATGCCTTGGAAGATTAGCGTGTATCAATTAGGTATTTACTTTGTAAAGAAAAAGGGAAGTAGTTTTGTGATGATAAAAAGGGATAAAAACATAAAATTCAAAAAGAAAGGAAACCGGTCGGCAACCTGTTGTCCCGTAAAAGGCAATCCCTATTTAGGGCCGGCCGGTTTTTTCTTGAAATAAAGAACCTGAATAAGAATTTAACCTGTATTATTAAGGTACTTAGGATTATTTCAAGCCTTTCTTTTCTTTTTTGGGTTTGTAAAGGATTTTAAAATGCAAAAGTATGAAAAAATTCACTACTGTCCGGTAAAAATATCAAATTATTCAATAATACTTTGTATTTTAGAAATATATGATGCAATTCCATAACATGGGCTTGTTTTCCCGGACAGCAGTGACTCGAAATCTTTTATCTTTCCGTTGATATACGGGTCGAGCCGCTGTCGGGGTCAAGACCGCCGACAGGGTATGCAAAGGGAAACGCTTCCGAGTCGGTATGCGCTTCCCTCATGATCCGGTCCAGTTCGGCGACGATTTCGGGATGTTGTCCGGCTACGTTATGGTCTTCATGAGTATCCTTCGACAGGTCGTATAACTCGACCTTCGTTTTTTCGGGATTTTCCACATTGAGCCGGATCGCCTTCCAGTTCCCCTTGATGACGGCGGCTTTGCCTCCCTGCTCGTGAAATTCCCAATACAGGTAATCATGTTTTTTCTGTCGGGATTTACCCAGCAGCGTCGGCGCGAAAGAGATGCCGTCGGTATGGCCGGCAGCTTTGGTACCGGTCAGTTCGGCAAAGGTGGGCATGATGTCCCAGAAAGCCGAGACATGGTCGGTGACGCTTCCGGCTTTGACCTTTCCGGGATACCATGCGATCATGGGCACCCGGATACCGCCTTCGTACATGTCGCGTTTTATGCCGCGCAGAGGGCCATAACTCTTGAAGAAATCGGGATCGGCGCCGCCTTCGCGATGCGGGCCGTTGTCGCTGGCGAATATCACCAGCGTGTTTTTGTCCAGCCCAAGTTTTTTTAATTCGGCAATCACTTCACCCACGTAACTGTCCAGGCGGGTAACCATTGCGGCAAAGTCGGCTTTGGGATGCGAACTGCTTCCATATCCTCCCGTTTTGTAGCCGGATCCGCCGTCGACGCCCCGAAAAGGCGTTTCGGGCAATTTTCCCCTGTACATGGCCTGTATGCTGTCGTCGGGGCTTACCAGTTCGGCGTGAGGAAGCGTATAGGTGAGGCAGGCAAAGAACGGGCGATCGCTGTTGGCGCGGATAAATTCCATGGCTTCACGATGGATGATGTCCGCCGCATAGTCTTCCTTTTTGGCGCCTTCGTTGCCTTTGAGCCATACGGTATCCCGGTTGTGCCAAAGGTAGTAGGGATAATAATTGTGTGCGATGGCCTGACAGTTGTAGCCGAAAAATTCGTCGATTCCCTGATTTTCAGGCGCGCCTTCCGAACCCGGAAAGCCAAGTCCCCATTTGCCGAAACATCCGGTAGCGTATCCGCCGCCTTTCAGCATTTTGGCGATCGTGTACGTGTCGCCCGGCTGCGGGTGCTGGCCTTCCTTCCGGGGAATATGAACGGCGGCTCTGTTGGCGCGGATCGGCGCATGCCCCGTATGAAGCCCCGTGAACAGGCTTGACCGCGACGGCGCACTGACGGTACATCCCGCGTAATGCCGGGTAAATAACATTCCTTCGGCAGCAAGCCGGTCGATATGGGGCGTTTGAATGATCGCCTGTCCGTAGCATCCCAGATCGCCATAGCCCAGGTCGTCGGCCAGGATGTAAATAATGTTGGGCTGTTTGGGCAATTTCGGTTTCCCTGAGCACCATACATTTACCGCACTTAACAGCGATACACTGCAAATAATACCTGTTTTGTTCATGATGCAAAAATGACAAAGATAGTTTGATCCGGTTTCAATTCTTTGATTTTTTTACTTCCTGGTAAGGATTATTTTCACCGTTTTTTGTTTCCTGCCATCGTCTATGGTTATCAGGTACATGCCCGCAGGATAGCTGCTGATGTCCAGCCGTATCGGTGATTCGGAAACCGTTTGGCGCAGCAATACCTTTCCCGTCGCATCGCTGAGGGTGATATGATGCTTGCCCGCCGTTTCAAAATCCAGCGTAAGCATACCCTCTGTAGGGTTGGGATATATGCGAATAAGAGGCGTATCGGATACTTCGACGCCGGTTGTCGTGCTGGTCACCGTTACGGTGCAAACAGCGCTTATCTTGCCGACTTGCGCGGTTACGGCAATGTTGGCCGTACCTGCCGCTACTGCTGTTACGGTTCCGTCTTCGCTTACCGTTGCTACGTCTTCGTTATCGCTCTTCCATGAGACGTCTTTATTCTCCGCATCGTCCGGTTCAATGGCTGCTGTGAGCTTTTCGGAGCTTCCGACAGCCAGCCGCAGCGTCTCCGGGGTCACGGTTATTCCGGTTACACGGGTAATGATTCCATCCGCACGGAGCCATCCGTTCGGCGTATTCACATTCACACCGTTAAGACCGTCCTCAATCACATCCGTACCCTGATCCTGATTCGACAGCGTCAATGCAATTTTAACGGAAGAGCCATACGCTTGAATGGTCGAACGGGGAACAGCAATCTCCGCGATATATCCCTCGTCGCTGTCACCCGAATTGGAAACGGTACCGCGTACAAACGATCCGGATTGAATTTCCGGTATTTCGGAATTTACCCAGTTCCCGTACAAATAGCGGGATGTCTGCCGAACGCCTTCCGCGTCGATTTTCAGCCGTAAAGAGGAAGCGTTCAACGCCTCGGCGCCGGTATGCAGATACACGTCCACCACATCCGCCGGCAGCAGGTCATTGTCTAACCGTTCCACCAGAAGGTACAGATGATCGTCGTCATATGCCATCCGCACTGCCGCCTGCGCCTGCGACTCGCTGCCCACAAAAAGGGCGTCGGTGTTATCGACCCAGTCGTTATTATTTCCGTCAATCGTCGGGGTAGCGCCTGCGGGAAAAATCGTATGGTTGAGCTGCATCTTGCCGATGAGGATGTGTCGGTTATCGGCGGCGGTGACTTGTCCGGTCGTAACGGTTCCGATCATGGTGTGCGAGCCGTCCGGTTCCAGCGCCCCCCAGTAACCGGCATAGCGAAAAGGCTCGTACGGTTGCGTAAATGTGCGGGCTGTGGCGTTCCCTAAGCGAATACTGTATATATTGCTTACATTGTAGGAAATAACGGTCTCTCCCGAAGGAAACTGCTTCAAGTACGGGCCTGCGCCCGGCCATACGCTGTTTTGCTTGTTCGCAGGCCCCTCTTCAATGGCAGTGTATACGGAGTTCGGGCTGATATATTGCGCCCAGTTGTCGTCCGAATAGGCTATAGAGATGGAGTATCCGCTACCGGCTGCATTTTGATCTTCCAGGACAAGGGCGATGGCGCCGGTGTTATTCAGCAGCGCTGCGCAGGGCATCTGGTGGGTATACCTGTGAACGTTATTTTTTGTTTCGTTATATCTCTGGGCAATCACGTATCCGTAAAATTCATTTTCGGGCAAGTGCGACGCCCAGGTTTCTCCATCATCGGTAGAACGGAGAATCGCCGTACCTGACGATCTCACCAGCGCATCGCCTATAATACCCTTGTCAAACTGCATTTGGTTGTTTGTGCTCGAATGGGTAAAATATACCTGGATCTCGCCCGACGGAAGCTGAAGGATTTGAGGTTCCCAGTTGGAACCCCGGAAAATCACCTTTTCCTCTCCCCATGTTTGGCCGTTGTCACTGCTGATACGCATTGCGATACCGTTGCCGTCATTCGTCTTGTACATATTGTTGGCTGCACGGAAAGACGCCACAACCATCAGGTCGCCGTTTTGAAGTACCAGCGCATCGCCGTTACTGTACACTCTCCTGTCCGTCGTGTTCTGTCCCTGTACGTTAACAGTAATGTTTTGTATGGGCGTAAAAACCTCCTTCGGCGTTTCCCAATTTTTGAGATCCGGGCTGATGGAATATAAAATATTGGAGCCGACATCATTGATGTGCCAAAACATAATATACCGGCCGCTCGGCAGCTTCTTAATTCGCGAGTAGGTGGGTTTGAGATTCGGATTAAAAGGGCTGACGAGCTGTATCTCATGATATTCGCGGTAATTGAGTTCCAAAAGTTTTGCGCCCGCATCATGTTCATGGGAATTGATGACAGGCTCGCCGGCGTTAAGATCCCCGATCGCGGTTATCCCCTGCGCTTGCAGATTTCCGGCAGCCAGTAATACCATACATGCAATGGCTAAAAACCGCCCTCTGTTAAATAATTTTGTTTTGTTCATGATACAATTATTTTTATTTTATATTTATTTGATTCTATATTTTCGCCGGTATTATATAATGAAATGATCATCATCGCATAAGCTTTTGACTCGGCATATTACATTCATTGCTGTTTTTTATTGTTGAACGTAAAGACATCTTTTGAGCAACGTTGTCAGTTCCTGATTTAGGTTGACTGTCTGTCAGCTTTATCGCGTAGAAGAGTTGACTCGGATTAATACTTATTCCTGATATTTGTTTACTTCAAATTATTATTCCTCTGTCTTTGCTGTCGTGATGTACCATGCCTCCAAATAACCGGATTTGATTGCAAAATAACAGGTGACAATTTTATCCGGATTGTCCTCCAGGAGCTTTTTGTGATCTTTTTTAAACTGTTCCTTATCTTTTTCATTTCCGATCTGGCCGATGGTTCCTAAACATTTTCCTTCTTTCTTGACGTTTTCGGGAATATGAGCGCTCAATACGTTTGTTCCCATGATCAACTCATGTCTGGTTGAATCGGTGACCGATAATATGCGTATTTCTCCTTTAAAGATCATGTCATAATACAGATGAAGAA
>JAISDP010000183.1 GCA_031264715.1 Bacteroidales bacterium | reverse complement strand
CACGCCATCGAGGATACTGCTATTGCTTTGGGCGAAGCATTATACGCCGCTCTGGGCGACAAGCGCGGTATCGAACGTTATGGTTTCTGCCTGCCGATGGACGATTGCCTGTGCAGTGTTGCGCTCGATTTTGGCGGGCGTCCGTGGCTCGTGTGGGATGCCGAGTACCGGCGCGAAAGAATAGGGGATATGCCTGCCGAAATGTTCCTGCATTTCTTTAAATCGCTGAGCGATGCCGCCAGGATGAATCTCAACATCAAGGCCGAAGGCGCCAACGAACACCACAAGATCGAAGGTACGTTCAAGGCTTTTGCCCGTGCGCTGAAAATGGCAATCCGGCGCGATATCTATCATTTTGACCTGCCCACTACCAAAGGAGTGTTGTAAAAATGATGAATAGAATCGAGAAATCGGGAATTTTGGCTGGTGCGGTATTTATTGCCGGAGCCTGTACACTTTCGATCATGTACGGGTTCACTGCGGGTAATGCCATTGCGTTGTGTCTTGGGGCGCTGCTTATTGTTGCAGGCATATGGTTTCGTAAATTACCGGTGGGGCTGCGAAAGGCAATGGTTATCATAGCTGCATCCGGCATGGCTTTCTTTCTTACCGTTACCGCCATCGTTATCGTGAACGGATGTCGCAACACTGTAACTTTTCACGAAGATGCCGTGCTGGTACTTGGTTGTGGCATCAGGGGCGAAACCGTCCTGCCGACCTTACAGTCGCGGTTGGATCGATGCCTGGAGTATCTTAGCCGGAATCCGGGCATCCCCATAGTCGCCAGTGGCGGACAGGGGCGAAACGAAGATATTTCCGAAGCCGAAGCCATGAAACGCTACCTGGTACGGAATGGTGTGGACGAAACGCAAATCATCATGGAAGATAAGTCGCGCAATACAAAGGACAATTTCCGGTATTCGAAACTGTTGCTCAATAACCTTTTCACGGAGAAGGACTATACTGTAGCCTGTATTACCAGCGACTATCATGTATTCAGGGTGAAGAAAATCGCCCGCGATGAGGGGCTGGATGTTAAGGTATATAATGCCGGCGTGAAGTGGTATCTCCGACCTTCTGCCTATTGCCGCGAAGCGCTTTCGATATGTAAATCATGGTTTGGTTTATGACTATCCGCCAAAAAATGCGATGAGTGTATCATATTATACTTTTCTATTTTTGTATCGTCAAAAACAAACATTATTTTTGCGCCCTTAGAATAGTGAATGTTAGCTTAGTTATTCAAATTCCAATCTAAATGAAAACCATCAGGCAACTGGCATTTTTGTTGTGTACAGGGTTGTTATTATTCGGCTCGTGCAGGAAGAGCGTACCGCCACACTTGAAAGCCATACCAAGCGATGCCGCTTTTGTACTTACTTTCAAAAACAAACAATTAACCGGCAAAAGCGGTTTAAATAACTTGAAAGACTGCAGATTCTTTCAAAAGATGCGCGACCGGATGAATATTGGCGATGAGGAAGCGCAGAAGATGATCGATAAATTTCTTGAAAATCCCAAATCGTCGGGGCTCAGTCTTGATCAATCGTACCTTTTTGCCGTTAAGCAAGGCGAAGGGTTTTTCGGTGCGACGGTTTTCGAGATGGACAATGCAACAGCGTTCGAAGCCAGCCTCAAAGGAATAATGCAGGGCAATACCGAATTTCATGTGGAGGACAAAGGCGCGTATAAAATTGCACAGTCCGACGGTGTAACTATGGCATGGAACAGGGAATTGCTCATTGCTGGAAGCGGTAAGGATTGCGGTACAGTCAACTACGATGATTTTTTTGCCAGGCCGCAGGAAAAAAGTATTGTGAGCGTGATTGATTTCAACGATTTCAATAAACACAGTTACGATATCGGGTTCTGGGCTTCGTACGACGCCATTACCGATCTGGCTTCCCCGGCGGCTCATGTTAAAAAAACCGAAATATGGAAGGAACTGTCGGATACTTACATTCACAGTTACCTTTGTTTCGAAAATGGCGAAGCAAGACTTTCAAGCGTGATGACGCCTCCATCGAAAGTGAAGGACTTTTTCGTAAAATACCCGGTGTTCAAAAAGGATTTTGACAACAGCCTGTTGCGCGCTTTCCCCGATAAATCGTACCTGGCATACAAACTGTCGCTCAACGTACCGGAATACATCCAAATGGTCCGCGAGGTTTCAAAGCAAATGGATGCCGGCTCCCCGATAGACCGGATGATGTTGAAGAATCCGGTCGCCAATACGATCATCAATGGATTGGGTGGCGATATGATATTGAGCGTTTACGATTTTGCCCGGAGCGCCTTGCCGGTTCCCTTGTCGGGACTTACTTTCACAGTAAAGAGCAAAGACGATTTCGATAAAATGCTGGCTATGGTCCCGCAGGAAATGGTAAAACAGGATGGAGAACATTACGTGGTATCCACCGGCATGACGGTGTCGGTTTACTTTGCATACCGCGACAATAAGGTCTACGTCACCGACGATGTCGATGCCATGGCTGCCTTTACGGGAAAAGGCTTTGACCGGCACATGACTGTTTCGTCCCTGGGCAAAAGCCTGGAAAAATCCCTCTGCCTCTTCTACATCAACCTGGATGCGGACAGCTATCCCGAAAGCGTACGCTCGCTGTTGCAAAGCGGACTGGGCGGCATAGCCGACGAATCGTTGAAATTCCTGAAACCGTACAGGGATTTCAGCCTCTCCATAGATCATGATTACGAACTGGTTTTCTCGTTGAGATTTAAAGATACCGGTCAAAATTCGTTGAAACAGATACTGAAAAACATTGACGAAATAGCCGCATCGCAGAATTAAGATTGTAATGATTTTTGGATATTAGATGCCTGTCGGGTACAGGTCTTCCTCGATTCAAAAATACGCGCTGTCATGGAATCCATACGCATACATCATGTTTTACCTTATTTCCTCCCGGATGCGGAAGCGTCCGTGTCGGAAATATGGCGCCGGGACGCATGTTTCCGAAAAGGTGAACGCCATCTTGTTTCGGCCACATCGGGCGCGGGTAAATCGTCACTGCTCGGCTACCTGTTTGGCGAACGATCCGACTATACAGGCGATATCCGTTATGACGACCGGGAAATCGGCTCGTTAACAGCGACCGAATGGAGCAGTATCCGGCAATGCAGGATCAGTTTTGTGTTCCAGGGATTACGACTGTTTACCGACCTGACAGCATTTGAAAACATCGACTTGAAAAACCGGTTGTCCCATCACAAAACAGGCGAGGAAATTCTGTATTTACTGAATTTAACCGGTCTGGCCGATAAGCGCGACGAAAAAGTCGCCCGCCTCTCTTTCGGGCAACAGCAGCGGATAGCCATTATCCGCGCTTTGTGCCAGCCGTTCGACTTTCTCCTGATGGATGAACCGTTCAGCCACCTGGACGATGCAAATGTCGAAATCATCTCCAGGCTGGTCGAACAGGAATTAAGCTCGAAACAGGCCGGGCTTATCCTGTGTTCGCTGGGCGCTGAATACCCATTTACTTACCACCATAAATGGAAATTATGACCAATAGAACACGGATGACACGGATCGATACGGATCTTCAAAAATATGCGGAAATCCGCAAAATCCGTGTTATTTGCGTCCCATCAAACAAAATTTGAACGGCATGGTACAGAAATTACTCCGTCAAAATATCAGTACCCCGCAATTGTTGGGTTATGCGTTTGCCGCATTAACCGGCATGAGCATCATTTTTACCGCTTTCTGCTTCTCGAGGGATATCCGCCCTTTGTTTACGCCTGCTACCGGTCTCTTCAAACCCGAATACCTGACGGTGAACAAAAAAGTGTCGTTGCTGGCAACGTTTAATAGCGACAGGACAACGTTTTCGCAGGCGGAAATCGACGAAATCAACCGGCAGAAGTTTGTACGTTCCCTGTCCTATTTCACATCGTGCCGTTTCCGCGTAAAAGCTTACACGCAGCCATCGAGCCAGATACCGCCTTTCTCCACCGACCTGTTTTTTGAGTCGGTTCCCGACCGCCTGCTCGACGGCGCCGGCCCCGACTGGCGATGGGATGAGCAAAGTGGCGTCATCCCCATCATGATCCCGCGCGACTATCTGAACCTGTATAATTTTGGTTTTGCCGGAAGCCAGGGATTGCCCCAGATTTCGGAAGCCATCGTTCAACAGGTGGTTTTTCGTATAGCGGTGTCGGGCAATGGGCGTCAACAGGTTTTCGACGGGCGTATCGCCGGTTTTTCCGATTACCTGAATACGATACTGGTGCCCGATGCTTTCATGCAATGGGCCAACGAGCGTTTCGGCGAAGGGGCGACAGGCAAAGCGTCGCGTGTGATCATCGAAACCGATAATCCTGCCGATCCTGCCATTGCAGAGTTTTTCGCAGCTGGACAAAACTACGACATCAGCAACAGCAAGGACGATCCGGGAAAATTGTCCTATTTCCTCACGTCGCTGATCACCATTGTGCTGATCGTCGGCACAGTGATCATGCTCCCTGCTATCGGACTGATGGTTTTAAGCATCAACCTGCTTGTATATAAGAATCAGAAAATGTTGGGAAATCTTGTCCTGCTGGGATACCGGCGAAGCAGGCTTGCACGGCCGTATTGCTTGCTGGCGCTGGTATTGAATATGGCTGTGGGTGCGGCAAGCTTTGCCATTGCCGGTTGCGCGCAAAGCCTTTATGCCCCGAGGCTTGCGGCATTGGGTATCACAGGGTTGTCCGGCGGATTTTGGACTACGGCCGGATTTGCCATATTATTTGTTTTGCTGGCAACCGTGCCGGATATCCTTTGGATACGCCGGAAAATCAACAGAATAAAAATTCCTGCAAGAGGATAACCTGTCGATCGGCAACATTCACAAAAACACATTCCTGAAAAAATATCGCGTGGAATATGATGAACGGTATTTATGGGATTAATAACCTCCTGTTGTATCGTGGCTTGCGTCCCCTTCAGGGCTTCATGATATTGTACATTCCCGGTTCGCAGGGCATTGCCGACGTTGCCCTACGCTATTGATCACGCTCTTTCAGGTAGCATGTTCAAACCCTCTATTATTTATTTATGGAAATTCGCTATATTTGTCCCGTAATCATTTTAATGTTATGAATATATGAAGACAAGGTTAGAAGATAAACTGAACAATCTGGAAAATGCGCTAAAAGTTATCCGGCAGGAATTACACGCCAGCAGGCAAAAGAATCGTGACATGGAAAAAAGTCGTCAGCGAGACAGGGAAAAACTGAAATCACAGGATCAAATTATCCATCTACTGACGGACGAGCTTAAAAAAAAACGCTG
>JAISDP010000113.1 GCA_031264715.1 Bacteroidales bacterium | reverse complement strand
CGGCAGGTATCATGTCCCTGTTGTCCCTTTTGACCCTACTGAGGTTGTTTTGTTTCAAAATAAGGTGAGAATGAGGTTTCAAAATGCTATTCTTCCGTTCTCTCACGAATCATTCCCCCTACTGAGGTTGTTTTGTTTAAAAATGAGGTGAGAATGAGGTTTCAAAACCTAAGCAATCTTCAGGCTGGTTTCCCTTATGAGGCGACTTATATCGGCCAGCGCCTCGGATAGTTTTTGTCGCTCGTCGGGGGTAAATCGAGCCGGCTTACCGTTCACCATGTTGCCATTAAGACGCTGGTAGAGCCACTGCCTCGTTTTACCGAAATATTTTTCGGATACATAGCTTAATGAAATCACCTCGGATACTTCGCCAAGACGGACAATATCCGTAAGTTCGTCGAGACGATCTTTCATATTACGTAACCCCTCGAACATTTTTTCTTCTGCAACATCAAGTTCTTGAGGCGTTTTTTGTTTGTAACGCTCCAAACGGGCAGCATGAAAGGCCTCCATTTCTTCGGCAGTGGTTAATTTGCTGAATTCTTCAAAATCAGCCATCATTTCTTCAGTTGGAAGATATTTTTTTAAGTCCATATTTTTCCAATTTAGTCCTACTCTTCCGAGAGGGGCGGTTTTTTACTCTTTTAATTTCTTTTTTAGTTCCAGAATGGCATCGAGTATGGCATCCATATACTTTTCGCGCTCTTTTTTATCCTTAATCAGGGGCTGCATTGAATGTAACTTGAGGATAAGTTCCAACCGACGAATGTCATCTCGGATTTCATCTTTATTTTCCATTTTCAAAAATTTAGTTCAAATGACTTCGCAGCCTGACGCCTTTAGAACTGTCAGGGTCAAACCGACATTATATCGTTGACACGACACTAAGTTATTATTCGGTTAACTTGACAACGCAAAGATAATAACCTTTTGGTAATTTTAATGCGAGTTACAAAAAAAGGATTGAAGAGCCGGTTTTGGGGGAAGCCAGATACCCTGTCAGGCTTGCGATGAAGGTTCATCACGGCAGCCATACACAGATAACGGAAACCTCAGTAGAGATTGTTGAATAAAGGTTTTCCGACCTCATTTCCTTATTTTTCCGCTATCGCTTTCATCGTTTTTAATGAGGTAATAAGGTATTGTTTTGGATGGTTATGCACTCAGCCCTACTGAGGTTGTTTTGTTTAAAAATAAGGTGAGAATAAGGTTTTTTCCTCAAAAAAGACCTTGTTTTTAACCTGATTCTCCTGATTTTGACACTTGGGTGTCGCAAACGTTTTTGGCTGCTTGAGAACTGCATCAACAGGGTGGGTTTGGGTTTAAACGATAAAAAAGCAAAACGCCCGCGCCATAACTGTTTGGCGGCGGGCGTCCTAATGAAGTTGCTTTGACCTATTTCTTGTAAATAGAATACTGGTATATTTCCAAACCTTGATGGTTAATGAAATAGAACGTAAATGCGCCGCTGGTTACGGAACAAATGCTGAATCCGGCATCGGGACTGCAAAACAGGGTTTCGGGGGTTGCTTTCACCGATCGCGAAAGCGAACCGGCCGAGTTGACGATATAATGCACCCGCGATGAAGCCGGCTTCATATGCTGAAAATTATGAATATGTCCGCAGAAATATGCATCCACACGGTTCTTCTCCAGCACAGGCGCCAGTCGTTTCTGCATATCGGCTCTTTCGGTTTCTTCCTTTTTGGTCTCCGCGTATACGGGGTGATGTCCGATGACAATTTTCCACTTTTCCGTGGAATGTACCAGTACCGAATCGATCCAGTTGAGTTGCCGGGTCATATCCTGCTTGCACGCGTCGGGATAACCGAGCGTATCGTTGCGGTACCTGTCCATCAGCGGGGTGGTATCGATAAATACCAAACGGCAGGTAGCGCCGTCATCCGCTTTGATGGCCATGGTGTAATATCGCGCCGGCACATTCCACCGGCGGCTGATATGGCTATAATCCAGTACGGCTTGCGTGTTCCCCCGGTACTCGTGATTTCCGCAGATCGCATTCCAGTCGATCATCAGCTCGGGATGGTCGTAAATCAGCTCGTAATTGGTCATCCACAAAGGATCGTGCACGCTGGCCACCCCTTCGAAATGGTGTACATCGCCGGCTGCCGCAATCATTTCTATGCTGCCGTGTTCGGCTGTAAAGCCCATGAGCCGTGCTATCGGCTTCTGTTCGTAATAGCCGTTCCGGCCTAAATCGTTGGCCACGATAAAATTGAACGCTTCGTCGGGTATTTGCGGAAGCAGCGCCCGGAGGCTGTCGCCGGGAGCTGCATACATATAGATGGCGCTTACCGCCGCAAAGAGAAAAATAAGGACTGATTTCTTCATTTCTTTATCGTTATTTGGTTCCGAATGTACCGAAATAAGCAGCCGGCGCAGGCGATTTGTATGTTTTGCCGTTGACGGTAATGCCTGTGGCAGCGAAATAAGGCGTGAAGCCTGTGTAGGCGCCGGCGAGTGCAGGCGAATCCGGTTTCAGGGAGAAGTCCCACGAGGCGTTGAAAGCATGCGACAGCAGGGGATTCGTTTCGAACGGGAAATTTTCGAACATCGGGTTCCTGTCGCCGGCGGCTGTTCCGCGTACATCATGCGTACCGTATACCACGTCGCTCACGTCGGGCTTGAAACCGTCGTAAGCAGTCAGCGTACCGTTGGCGACGTGTTGCGGTACGGCGCTTTGCGCTGTTCCCGACGCGTAGAAATTGTAATCGATCCTGCTGTTCAGGTCGGGGCCGTCGGTAGCGTCCTGCCCGAACATTGGCGCTTTGGCGGCAAACATACAGTTAACAATCAAATTGTTGTATACATAAACCAGGCATCCGGCTTCGGCCCATATCGATCCGCCCTTGGGCTTGTTGGGATCGCGGCGCCAGCCCGAGTTGACGACGGTATTGTTGTAGGCATTGATCTGCGCCTGAAATCGAGCGCCTCCGTCCGCCCCCGAGTTGGACAGTTTGAATCCGTTGGTGTTGGGACTGTACATCATGTTGAACGCGGCATCGACCTTGCAGCCGGCCTTTACGTTGATGGCTTCGCCACCCGCCTCGCCCACGGCGTAGAACAGGTTACCGGCGAAAATGCAGCTGCCGCCCTGCACATAGATGGCGTCCTCGCCCGTATTGCGGAACGTGGAGTTGACAACGACATACTTCCCGGCAGGATTGTTGGTGTTGAAGGCGACCATCCCTTCGCCGCCGGCAGGCTTGAACAGCGTCGCTGCAACGGATGGCGACGTTTTGGTGGTGACGGCCCCCGTGTATTCGACGACGACGTATTCGAGCGCCATTTCGCCGCAGGTGGCGCTGCCGATGATGCCGCCCCACAAACGGGCAAAGGCATTGCCATCGGTGCGTTCGGCGACGGGAACAGTGAAGGTTACCGGCGCTTCTTCGGTTCCGTAGCAGTAAAGGCTGCCGTTAACGATGAACTCGATTTTCGTATTGTTGGCATCCTGTCCGGCCGTGCTGACAATTACCTCCACGCCTTCCTCGATGGTCAGGCTTTTACCGGCAGGTACGCTGATCTGCCCGTCGACGTTGACGACCGAATATTTCTCCCATGTGCCGTACACTTCGCCCGATACCGATACGGCAAGCGAACCGTCGAGCGTCACGGTAACGGAACAGGTTGCTTTTTCGCCGCCATCGACGGTGGTGACGGTAATGGCGGCGCTGCCGGGATTTACGGCGACTACTTTGCCGGATTCGTCCACAGTGGCTACGCTTTCGTCCGAGCTTTCCCATTCAACGGACTTGTTGGCCGCATTGTCCGGGAAAATTGTCAGCGTCAGCCGCTGCTCGCCTCCCGGCTTCAAACTCAAGGATTTGGGCGCAACGTCTACTCCTTTCACCGAAAGGTCTTTGCCCTCATCCGAACATCCTGCAAAAAGGATGGTTGCGGCGAAAATCGCCGACAGAAAATTTATTTGCTTTTTCATGATACTTATTTAAATTTTGAATTTTGAATTTTGAATTTTGAATTCTGAATGAAGCGATGCGGGAGAAACAGGATATGACAAATCTCCCGTAACCGTCGGCAGGCTCATTCGGTACGCCGAAAAACATTTCCGGTACACCGGGAAACCCTTCCGGGAAACGGAGAAATCTTTCCGGTACACCGGGAAACATTTCCGGGAAACGGAGAAACCTTTCCGGGAAACCGGGAAACATTTCCGGAAGACCGGGAAACATTTCCGGGAAACGGAGAAACCTTTCCGGGAAACCGCAAGGCTCATTCCGGAAGACCGCAAGGCTTGCATCCGCAAGCAAATCAGCGCCTCAAAAAGGGAAATAACCATTTTTAATTACAGTAAGGATTTTTAAAATTTGAACCTGCACCCTGCCTGCAGGTTTTGCCCGTAATAATCGCGGCGTACCAGCGTGCCGCTTTTATAGTCTTCATATCCTTCAATAGCGTGGCTGGCCGGGTTCTGTTTCTTGAGGTACAGTACCATCGGCGTATTCAGCAGGTTGGACGCCTTGGCGAATATGCTCAGGCCGTTTTTAAAACGCTTCTCTACCGAAGCATCCATTTGCAGGAAGCCGCCCTGCCAGGTGTCGTTGTCGAGGTAGCGCGAAACGGCGTACAGGCGGTCGCCCGTGTAGCTGAACGACAGTTGTCCGTCCCAGCCCTTTCCGGTGTTCTTGTAGAGCAGCGAAAGGTTGGCCACATGCATCGCCTGCCCGTTCAGCGGACGGGTTTGGCCTGCATTGCGGATGCTGATCCTTTCGGATGACGAGTCGTCGGAATTTTCGTAGTTCTCCAGCTTGTCGGTGGTGATGCGCGACCGTGTGAACGTGTAATTGGCCTTGATGCCGAAAGAGTAGAAATATTTCATCAAATCGATCTCTATGCCGTAGTTGTGAGCATTGCCGAAATTCGACGGCATGTAGAAAGCGCCCTGTCCCTGCGAGATCATGCCGTATTCGATCGGGTCTTTCAGTTTCTTGTAGAAAAGTCCCGCCATGATCTGTTCGGAAGGCTTCGGAAAATATTCGTACCGGACGTCCACATTATGCGCCACGGTATGCTTCAAGTCGGGATTCCCCATTTCCGTATAGTCTTCGTTGATGATGCGGTAGGGGACTATTTCGAAAAAGCCCGGACGGTTGATCGACTTGTAATACGAAAGCCGCATGTTGCTTTCGGGCGTTATGGCATATTTTACGTGCATGCTCGGCAGGTAATCCGTATACTCCTGTTCGCCGTCGTTTGGCACGCCGCCCACGGGATAACGCAGGAAATAGCCCTGCCGCGTGTTTTCCGCACGCAGCCCGGCAATCATTTGCAGGTTACGCACGGTCAGCTTCGCCTGTCCGTAACCGGCGGCGATCTTTTCCGAAGCATCGTAATTCAACGGATTGCCCACAGCCCCGTAAGGAGTAAAGACCATGAAGGATATCCCGCCGTAATCGTCCCAGTCCACGCCCCTGATCAGGTTGTTCCGCATGCCTTCGGGCTTTGACTCGTCATATGGACGGAAATCGTACTGGTTAAAGAAGTTGACGCGCTGCTTGTCGCGGTAAAGTCCGCCAGCCGAGATCTCAATCTTTGCTCTTCCGGCAGCGACCGTGTAAACCGCATGGAGATAACCCGCCCTGTCTTCGTCGCTGTTGTGTTCCCAGCGGCGCTCTGCCCCGCCGAGCGTTACCACCGACACGGGGTTCTGCACATGGTTGCGGACGGTAGTCACCGTGTACACGGAACTGTTATCGGGGGTTTTGTTGAAAGCCTTCGAATATACGGCCGACCAGTCGATCTTCAACCTGTCTGCCGCAAGCCCGTGGCTGCCCTTCAGCGTGGAGTTGAAAATCTGCTGGCGGTTGACCCGGAAGCGGGTGTCGAACGATACGTTATAATCGCCCTGCGACGGGTTGTATCCGGTGGTCAGGTTGACGCTTGCGTTGTCCCTCACCTGTGCGCCGGTAAAATCCATGTATGCATTGTACCATTGCAGCCTGTGCTGCGCCGGGAAGCGGTAATCGAGCTTCGCATGCACGCCGTAGCGCGTTTGCCGTTCGGAATACGTCCGGTTGTTTTCGTCAGTGAGGATCGGCAGGTTCGATGCATCACTGGTTGCCGTTGAATTGACATAATAGAGGCTGTTGCTGCCCCGGTAGCTGTTCTGGTAACTGCCGGCCAGCATGATGCCCAGACGGTTTCCGAATAAGCGGTCGCCATACGACCATCCGGCAAAAAGACTCGGCGGAGCGGCGCCCGACTTCATCCGCAGCGCCTCTCTGGAAAAGTCGCGCTGCTTGGCGGGATAATTCTCTCCGTATAATTCGTAAGGCGATTCCTGACGGACGGCTTTCGTGTCGAACGAATAAAAGTCGCGGTCGAGAAATAATGCATTGTAGCCGGTAGAAACGTTGGCCGTGATTTGACGGGTTGCCGGCGCATCCTTCATCACCATGTTGACGGCCCCGCCCACAGCATCGCCTTCCATGCCGGCGGTCAGCGCCTTGGTCACTTCCAGCCTGTCCAGCAACTCCGAGGGGAAAATATCCAGCGGTACAAAACGGTTCTTGTTGTCGGGACTCGGTATTTTCACGCCATTTACCAGCGTATAATTATAGCGCTTATCCATGCCGCGCAGGATGGCGTATTGCCCGTCGCCGCTGCTGCTGCGCTCCACGGTGACACCCGACATGCGCTGCACCGCGCTGGCAACCGTTATGTCGGGCGAGATCTCAATAGCCTTGGCGCTCATCACGTTCATCACGTTCATGGATGTTCGTTCGATGCTCCGTGCGCCCGTTTCCGTATTGTTGGCATGATGGCCGTAAACCAGCACTTCGTCTATTTCCACGCGCGCCGGCTCAAGGCGGATGATCAGCTTTTCGTCCTTGCCGCTGCAGGTGTGCTCCATAACCCGATACCCGACGTACCGGTACACCAGCACCGTGCCTGCGGGTATATCTATCGTGAAGCTGCCGTCCAGGCCGGTAGTAATGCCCCTGCCCGGATTCTCCTTCAACATCACAGCTACGCCCACCAGCTCTTCGCCTGTTTCGGCGTCTACAACAATTCCCTTGACCGGAGCAGCTACCAGCCATGCCGGCAGCAATAACAATATGACAAATAAAACCGATCTCATTCTTTATCCGTTTAAAAATTCCGGAACAAAAGTAAAACCGTCATGTTATCCGTATATGAACAAAACATTATGAAATGATTATGTTTTCTACATTTCGGACCATTGATGAACCCATTTTACAACTTATGCATAAGGTTATGCGCTCAATCTTTATTTTCATCCGTTCTTGCTTTAATGTATGACAGATTAAAATAACGGAGCGAAGATAGCAGTTTTTTATTGAGA
>JAISDP010000063.1 GCA_031264715.1 Bacteroidales bacterium | reverse complement strand
AACCATAAAAAATAAAATCATGAAGTATCAATCGTATCAGCTCCATAACTATACGTCGATTGAGGGAATAGACAAATTGTCGGCTGCCGGTCGCAGGGCTATTGAAATTACCGGACGGGTGCTCCCGTTTAAAGCTAACAATTATGTTACCGGCGAACTGATCGACTGGGATAACATTGATGAGGATCCGATCTTTACGCTTTGTTTTCCGCGAAAGGAAATGTTGCAAAGCACGCATTTCAAGCAGATGGAACAATTGGTAGCCAGCGGAGCAAGCGATGCACGGATTAAGGAAACCGCAGATGCCATACGCCACACGCTTAACCCCAATCCGGCCGGGCAACACCTGAATGTGCCCCGTATCGGCAATATCAGACTTAACGGGATACAGCACAAGTACCGCGAAACGGTACTTTTTTTCCCAAGCCAGGGACAAACCTGCCATGCATATTGTACTTTCTGCTTCCGCTGGCCGCAGTTTTCCGGCATGAACGGGATGAAATTCGCTATGAAGGAAACGGAATTGCTGACCAAATATCTTGGGAAACATCCGGAAGTAACCGATTTGCTATTTACCGGCGGCGATCCGCTTACGATGAGCAGTTCGTGCATTGCCGGGTATGTGGATGCCTTGCTCGACAATCGCCTGCAAAATATCCAAACGATTCGTTTCGGCACCAAAGCCTTTTCCTACTGGCCCTACCGCTTTCTCACCGACCATGATTCCGACGACTTGATGCGCGTGTTCGACAGGATTGTACGCGCAGGTAAGAATTTAGCTATCATGGCGCATTTCAACCACCCGGTGGAACTCTCAACCAATGCCGTGCAGGAAGCCATACGCCGGGTGCGGTCGACGGGCGCGCAGATACGCACACAATCGCCGGTACTCAACCATATTAACAACAGGCCCAAACTGTGGGCGGAAATGTGGCGCAAACAGGTAAACCTGAACTGTATTCCCTATTACATGTTTGTAGCAAGGGATACCGGCGCCAGGGAGTTTTTCGATGTGCCCCTGGTCGACTGCTGGGATATTTTTCGCAGGGCATACCGGCAAGTGAGCGGGGTATGCCGCACGGTGCGCGGACCAAGCATGAGCGCTACGCCGGGAAAGATACAGATATTAGGCGCAAGTGAAATCCGGGGCGAAAAGGTTTTCGTGCTCCGTTTCCTGCAGGGACGTAATCCCGATTGGGTTGACCGTCCGTTTTTCGCTAAATTCGACCCGGAGGCCAGTTGGCTCAATATGCTGGTACCGGCTTTCGGCGAACAGAAATTCTTCTTCGAAGACGAACTGGAAGCGCTTTACCACGACGATTACCGGCGTAGCGAAGCGAAGAATTTTGAGTAGCCGTGTTTAAAGAAAACCCCGGCAATATTCAGCGTCTTGTGAGGTTTCAAATGACCCTGAAACCAATTTGTGATATATCTACAAATCGAATGATTCTGCTTTTCCCCGGCAATCAATTGCTTTTAAGACGAGTTTATTTCCTTTTTTCTGAAGAATCATCACCCTTGCCGACTGTTCGTCGTTACCGCCGCCCACTACCAGTGGAAACGGGTTATCCGCTTTTCCGGCGGCATAGAAATTGAACCAGTGCAAATGCCCGGTAATGTTGATGTCAAAAGGCGTTTTCTTATAAATCGGATCCCACAGATCGCGACAGGGGATGAAGCCGGGGTCAAACGAGTTATCCCAACTGTATATGGGGATATGCTGTATCAATATGCGGCGTGCGGCATTACGGAAGGACGGCTGCGTGATTTCGTTCATCAGCCATGATGTTTCGCGGTTGCGGAATCCGTCAAATTCGTTCATATTGGAGTACTCTACATGATTGTCATTCTTGTCTTCGCCACAGTCGAGAAACACAAACCGGGTGTCGCCAAATGAAAAGGAGAAATAGGGCTGGTCGCCGTCCCAATCGACCAGGCTCGGCCAGCCGGTGGCATATACGCCGCGTATTTCGTGATTGCCCCGCATGAAGATCAAAGGCTTGTCGGCTGCGTTCATTGCCTGGGTATAGTGTGCCAGTATGCCGGCTTCGTGCTCGTCGGACGAAGGATTCTGGAAACAGTCGCCATTGAATACAACGAAATCATACGCCACGTCTTTGAGCTGCTTGCATAAGAGGTCGAATACCGGCAGGTTACTGTGCAAATCGTTGAAGATGATACAGGTGAAATCAGTCCCTTTGTCATCCAGCGTGCTGAATGAATAGAATCGTGTTTTCACAGGCTTATCAAATTCTTTCCTGGAACCTTCATATTTCAACACTTTCTGCGAACATACACGGTAGTAATATTTTTGCCCGGCCGCCAATCCGTTGATTCGTACCTTATGCCGGGTAATGTTCGCTAATACGATACCGTGCTCCACCGTGCGGGCTACTTTTACGTGGATACTGTCCGTGCCGTATTCAATCCAGCTGTACGCGGGATCGGCAGTGCGCCACATAACAGTGACGCCGTCCCGGGCCGGATTCTGAAGGTATGGCCGAAGCGACAGAAAGGATTGTGCTGCAACAGAAAAGCTGCAACAGAAAAGGAGGAGGAGAAAATGAACGGTTTTCATGAAAAATATAAAAAATTGAATGTATCAAAGATATGCAAAGATATATGTTTTGAAGGTTATTTCCATGATCGGACCATTTTTTCATGCCGCAGACTTTATTCTTATTGACCCTTACAGGCCTGTCGACCCTGTCAGGTCGCGTACTCTAACCCAGATAGCGGCGTATTTTTTATTGACATAACTGTAATCTGCATCTCGGCGCGGTTGAACAGTCCGAGGATGTTGCATCCTTTTATTCTGCAAAAGGCGTGCCATTCGGTGATTCACCGAACATTACACCGGATTTTACCTGTAAAAAATTTCAAGCGTTTGTAAGATTACAAAAACGCAAATCAAATTTGTCTGAACCATGATTCATATGATGACGGGATTACCATGATTCTCTTTGAATCAAGCAAATCTTTTCATCCCGTCAATCAATGTTTAGGTAACCCGGACTAATAAAATAACGACAACAACCGGAACCGGCGGAGGATAATTGTCGTTGCTGTTGACCTGACAGGTTTCCCGTTGATTTCTACCAATATATCATCCTGTCGTTTTCGACCAATATGCCGTCCCTGACAGGGTCTACCGATATGTCGTCCTTGGCGGGTCTACCGATTGGGACTGCTTCGCGCCAGATGTTTTTGCCCGTCAGGGCATTCATATCAATAGAAATCAATGCGAAAAACATCAACAAATCTCCGTAGGAGATTCATCATATGAAACCCCATGCGGGGTTTTGATCCGGTGGCTGCGCACGTTTTTCTATTGATATGCTTTCCCTGACGGGAAAGGCATCAAAAACAGACCACGCACAGTATCAATGAACGGTTGGCGCCCTATAAATGATTTATTGACGCAGACTATACCCATACGAAACGTTATACCCTATACCCTATTATTAAAAAAACAGTCTCCTCCGGAGTTCCGAAGGAGGACTGTTTTCAATCAATAGGTTCAGGGGTTGGTTATTTCAGCATACAGCGCCGCCGCCTCTCCTGCCGTGAGCGGCTTGTCATATATGCGGGCTATGACTATTTTGCCCTGGAACAGACCTTCTATCGCATTACCGCCGGCATCGCCTCCAATGGCGAGCCATCTCGGATCCAATTGAACGGGACGATAGACGGTCTTCGTATCATCGACTACCGCCTTCACTTCACCGTCAACATAAATATATGCCTTCTCTTCCGCTTGATTCCATATGCCTACCAGATGGTAATACTTCTGTCCGTCCGGTTTGATCTGTGAGTTGGCCCAAACCCAGGTATTAGTGATACCAGCCACAGAGACATTAGGCAGGAAGGTAATCCCATTCGCACCGGTTGCCTGAGTTTGATTGGCAATCAGAAATCCGGTTCCGCCAGAGCCGTGCGTACTGAAAAACTTGGTTTCATAAGACGCAGCGGCTGTAGTATAATTATGGTCAAATTTCACCAGACATTCAAAGGTATGGCCGTCGGCGAGTTTTTCTTGAAACGCGGTATTGGAATTATAATCAACCCTGTAATAAGATCCGTTGTTGGCGCCCGGGCTTGTTCCGTTGGCTGCCGGATTGAAGGTTACCACGTTTCTGCCCCAAGCGGCATCATAGGCGACCGACAGGGGGTAGTTGAAGTTTATCCATTCGACGTTATGCGCCATCGGCGAGACATCATTTGCCGTTCCGTCCGTGTTAAAGACCACATCCAGCATGTCGGCGGCGCCCGATTGACAGACGGTGTATGAACGGGTGTATTCGGGATATTCGGTCAGGCTGACGGTGACAACAGCGCTTCGTCCGCCCCACAGGGCATTGTTCGCTGCCGTGAGCGTAAGCGCAGTGGCGGTTTCTTCCTTTTTAGTCAGCCATGTTGCGCCGGCGGGTATATCATATTCCCAGTCGGCATTGGCCTCGATAGCGAGGATGAGGTCGCCGCCGGCTTTTACGATGGTTGCCGAAGAAGGAGGCGTTACGGTCAGTACCGGTTGAAAGCCTGCCGCCTGCGAAACGGTGACGACTTGCGTTGCGGCATATCCGGGCAGGGTAAAGGTCACGGCAACCTCTCTGGGCGAAGTTTGAGGATTGGCTTCTGCTGTCAGGGTGAGGGATGTGGCGGTTTCTTCCGCTTTAGTCAGCCACGTTGCGTCGGATGGGATACTGTACTCCCATGTGGTGTTTGCCGCAACGGTAAGGGTGACATCGCCGCCGCTTCCTGCAACGGCTTCGGGTTGAGGCGGCGTTACGGTAAGCGTTGCCTGAACGCCGCTCTGGTTGACCGTAATAACGGCGCTTGTAAATCCTTCGCAGGCAACCGTCACCGTAGCGGTGCGCGACGTAACGTCATTCAGCGCGTCCACGCTGATCTTGAGGTTCTCTTCCGTTTCGGCGCTCAACCGTTCGGTCTTGCACCATGATGCGGATGAAGTCGCCGTAAACGCCTGGTTGGTTTTTACGGTAACATACTTCGTGTCGGAGGCAGGGCCGAACGACTGGGTTAAAAACTTGGCTTCTACGCCGAAATACGGCGCTTCTTCCTTTTTGTCATCGTCTCCGCAGGCAAATAATAATGCTGCAAGACAAGCGATCATCGAAAATCTAACTACTCTATTCATAACTATTTAATTTAATTTAATTTAAAGATAACTATCCATTATTTATTATTTATTATTTATTTACTGTATCCTATTCGCCTTCACCTGTTGTTTTAGACGCCTTTTCGTTGGTAATGACTTCTGTAATACTGAACGTTTTACCAGCGGCGGTATAACTGTAATACAATTCGAATCTCTGCTGTTCGGGATGGTAGACGCTCCCTCCCAAGTCTGTTACGATGGCGTTTCCGGCGGGAGTGATGGTAACGGTAACGCCGTCGGGCGCCACGGCGAGTATCATCCGGTCGGTTTCGGAATTGTGAACGGGCATTCTCACGGTGTTGAGCGAAAGCGCTTTCAACACGGGCCGCACGCCTTTGATTTCGGAAGGCGATTCCTGCGAACTGCCGGTATAAGTTCCCGAATACCGGTTCATCATTTTCACTTCATACACGATGGATTGCAGCTCGCGGATGATTTCATAACCGGCGCTGTTGCTCACCAGCGTGAAGGGCAGCGCATAGGGGATGTCGGGATTCAGGCCGAAAAAATTGAAGGGTATCTTCAAGGTTCCGTACTGATGTCCCGCCTCGATCGTGAGATAAGGCTCGCCTTCGATCCGGTAGGCGCTTTCGGGCAACATCACCTTGTCGATGTATTCCGCATCTGTCAGCAGGGTTCGCGCATTCAGCGAGTCCATGGCATGGCGGTCTATTTTCAGCCTCACCTGCACGTCTTCGGTGATGGGTTTCGAAGAGGCGCAATACACGGAGAGCACGATTTCGTCATTGTCGGCTCCGAAAAAATGTTCGCCCGTATAGAGCAGGTCATTGCTGTGGACGATGTAAACCGTTTTCTTGTATTGCTCGCCGAAGTCCACGTCGCTGTTGCATGATGCACACAACATGGCCGACAGCATACCGTAAATCAGATATTTTTTCATTTTACTTACTTTTTCATTTTTCATTTTTCATTGATTTAGTATCCCGGCATCTGGTCGAGATTATAGTTTTTGTCTACCTCATGTTTCGGGATCGGCCAAAACGTTTGCCGGGTGGTGAAGACCTTGTAGAGCCAGTATCTTTCCACCGATTTGATGACGGTAAAGAATTTCTCCTGTTCGTAACTTCTGGCGCTTACGTCTAACCCCATCACTGTTTCGTTTTCGTGGATCATCGCCGTTTTGTTCCGGCGCGTATCGAAGTAGCGCCGTCCTTCCCACATCATTTCGATCTGTCGTTCGCGTTCGATGAGTTTCTTCATGGCGGCATAATCGGCCGCGTCGGCGCCGGTGATTCCGGGCAGGCCCGCGCGATAGCGGATGAGGTTGAAGCAGCGCCTCATTTCGGCTTCATTGCGGGATACCGCGACATTGCCCACGTTGTAGGTTTGGCCCGGTTCCAGCTCGTTCATTGCTTCCACATAGTTGAGATACACTTCAGCCATCCGGTAGTTGATGCCGTATTTCAATTTTCGCCGGCCGTTGGCGAGCCACGAATCTTCGTAATGGTTGAATTTGCGGCACAGGTAACCGGTCATGGGGTATTCTTCGCCTTGTGTAGCCGATCTTTGTGCGGCGGCATCCTTGCCGCTCACGCTGTTGGAGAAATACTTCGCCGTTTTGCCGTCTGCGCCTATCAAGGTTTCCGTCGAGGAGGTGGACGGATAGTACGAATTGTGGAAAGCGACGGTAGCGTAGAAGCGTATTTCGCGGTTTACGTACCATTTCCGGGTGCCGCTGAGCAGCGTGAACCCGTTATTGGAGCGGTCGCCCGAAAAAGTAGAATCCCTGTCGGTATATCCGGTTCTTTCGTAGGGGTACCCGGCGCTTGCATGATCGATATCTCTCCCGTCCGCCATATAGTAGGCATCCACCATGCGTTGCGGCATATACATCCCGCTCCAGCCTTCAATCATTCCCGGATCCAGGTAGCGTCCGTATCCGGTGACATCCGAGCGCTGTTTTGTGAAAAGCAGTTCATGATTAGCGGATGCCTGCACACATTCGCCGTCGAACATGTCCTTGTAGGAATGGTAATGGTCTATTCCTCCGGCGCCAAAGGGAAAATCCGCCTGTTCATCCGCCGGGACAGGCGCCTTCGGGGTATTCGCCATGCTCGGGACGGTGTACAGGTCATTGGGTTTCAGGTCGACCAGCTCTTTGGCTGTTGCCGCCGCTTTCGCCCATTTATCCATGCTTTTTACGGGGTTCAGGTAAGGAACGCCGGCATTATTTTTGAAGGAGGCAAATTCTGCATTCTGTCCGTTGAACAGGGGGCTGGCGGTGTAGAGGGTGAGGCGCGACAATACCGCCCGCGCCGCATTTTTGGTGGCTTTGCCGACTTCCGAATTGTCCAGTCGCGTTTCGGGAAGCAGTTCGATGGCTCTTTTCAGCAGGCCTTCCACGTACTCGCTGCACTCGTCCCAGGTGCTCCGTTCCGGCACCAGTTCGCTGAGCGGCGTATCCACGCCTGCCGGCTCTTCAGGAACAATGGGTATGGGGCCCCATGTCAGCATCAGTTCGAAATAGCACATCGCTTTCACGAAGATGGCTTCGCCCGTCCACTCCATCCGTCGAAGGGCGCTTGCTTCCTGACATTCGTTCACCCGCATGATAAAGATATTGGCTTTGCGGATGCCTTCATAATACGTATCCCAGCGGTCGAAATAGTAAAAATTCTCCGGCGTCAGTTCATTGTTGCACCAGATGGGATACGAATGGTAATTCCCGCGCCTGTATCCCGATACACATTCGTCGCTGATGGGCGTCCAGGGCATCGTAAGATTGCCGTTGTCCGGATTGCCGCGAAACGAGCCGTTGTCCGTCAGGTAACCGTATACGTTGTTCAGGTATCCCTGCACATATTCCTGTTTGACGAAAATAGTGTCCAGCGTAAACATGTCCGTAATGTACGGTTCGATGTCCAGAAAATTGCAGGCCGGGTAGAACATGGTACCTGCGGTGAAAAGAAGGACCGCAAAACAGGCCGGTATCTTTTTTGTACTTTTCATATATTTAATTGATTTAAAGTGATGATTAAAACGACATTCTCAAAACCAGCGTACAGGATCTTGTCAGCGGATATACTGCTCCGTTGGAGGAAGCCTGTTCCGGGTCAAACAGTTTCACTTTGTCCCACACATACAGGTTATCGCCGATGAGGGAGATGCGGAGGCTGGTCATGGCTAATTTTTCCGTCCATGCTTTGGGCAGGGTATATCCTATTTCCAGCGTTTTCAGGCGGAGGAAGCTTGCATCGGCTAACCAGAAGGTCGAATTTCGGTTGTTGTTTTCATTGTTGCCGTAGGTGAGGCGCGGGAAACGGGCATTCGGATTTTCGGTGGCCTTGTCTCCCGAATAGGACTCCGGCGTCCACCGGTTTTCCTGCCGGTTGACAATGGACAATACGTTGCCTATCTTGTCGTTGGCGAAAGGATAGTATCCCGTGCCGCCGAGGAAATAGTCCGATTTGCCGGAGCCTCTGAAAAAGATGCTGAAATCTATTCCCTTCCATGCTACGCTTCCGGCGAATCCGTACTGTATCTTTGGTATCCGGGCGTTTCCGATAGGCGCTTCGTCGTAGCTGTCTATTTTGCCGTCGCCGTTCACATCCTGATACTTGATGTCGCCCGGCAACAGCGTACCGTACTGGGGCGGGCTGTTTTTCACGTCTTCTTCATCCTTGAACAGTCCCAGCGCGATCAGTCCCCGCGTAGTGCCGTTCGGCGTGCCTTTTTGCCCCAGATACGTATAACGGGGCACCACTTCGTCGTAATCAAGTATGTTGTCGCGCGTAAACGTGAAATTACCGCGCACTTCCACATTGAAATCGCCGAATTGCCGGGTATAGGAAGCCGTGCCGTCCGACCCCCAGCTTCTCATCTTGCCCACGTTGCCCCACACGGTAGACCGGACGCCCATGGTGCCGGGCAGGGTTTTGCGTTCCATGAAAATATTGTCGCGCTTGTCAATAAAAGCATCTACGGTAATATTGACCGAGTTCCACAGCAGGAGGTCGATGCCCCAGTTCTGTTTTACGGCGCTTTCCCACACTAACCCCGTCGAACCGATGACGCTCTCGGTAACGCCCAGATAGCTGCTCGGCACGTCTCCGTAGGAATAACCGGAAGCATATACGTCTACCCTTGTCAGGTAAGGGAAACGGGTATTGTCGTTGATCTGGTCGTTGCCTACCAGACCTACGGAATAGCGCAGTTTCAGCATATTGACGAAGGGAAAGCGGTCCTTGACATACTGATAGTTGGACAGCACATACCCTAAAGCCAGTGAGGGAAAGAAACCGAAACGCTGCCCTTTCGGGAAATTCTCGGAACCGTTGTACCCGAAATTACCTTCAATGAAATAAATGTCATTGTAGGAATAGGTGAGCCGGCCGGCAATACCCTGATTTCTTTTGGGGATGGACAGGATTTCGTCGTACCTGTCGGTACGCTGGTAATCCTTCTGCTGGTAGAGGGCCAAAGCGCCGATACGGTGCTTTTCCCTGATGATTTTGTCGTAATTGATCCTTGCTTCGGCATAAATCGTACGGATTCCATAGGACGAACTGTAAAAGTCCATAGGGGAGGCTAGCACCGTTTTGGAGGTCATCAATTCGCCGGTTTGCCAGTTACGGTCCGACGCCAGGTACAGGTCGGGCATTTTGTAGCGGCGGGTGACATGGTTGTTGAAATTGTCGAACGACAGGGTGCCTGTCACCTTTAACCCGTCCAGCAGGAATTTCATATCCTGCTCGAGGTTCAGTACCGACTCGATGGTATTGTCGCGGTTGGTCATGTACCCCGTTTCGTTGAGCAATACATGGGGCGAAGTGAAAATGCCCTCGCTGAACGAGGGAAACTGGCCGTTGGAATAGACCACGGGAATCATCAGGGGCGTCATGTTGGCCACCGCACTCCAGATGGTTTTCGTATCGCCCGTACCGGGACGGTTCTGGTCGACTAATTTGGCCGCTAGGAGCAGGCTGATTTTGGTAGATTTGGTTACATCCACGTCGATGTTGCTGCGGAAGGAATACTGATTGCGGCGGACGTTGGAATGATACCGCTCCATGCCGGTTTGCTTGTAAATGGCGTCGTTGGTACGGTAAAAACCGCTCATGTAGTACCTTGCCTGTTTGCCGCCGCCTGAGACGTTGATGTTTGCATCCACCGCATACACCCGTTTTCTCAGGATTTCTTCCTGCCAGCTGACGTCGGGATACAGGTCGGGATCCATGCCGTATTTGATGATGTCGAATATTTCGGGGGAATATACCGGGCTTTCGCCGCGTCCCGTACTCGCTTCGTTGGCCAGCGAGGCATAGTCGTAGGCGCGAAGGTATTCGGGCAGGCGCGGAATGGTTTCCAGGCTTGTTTTCACGTCGGCATTGATTTTTATTTTGCCGTCCTCGCCTCGCTTAGTGTTGATGATGATCACGCCGTTGGCGCCCCGCGCTCCGTAGATGGCGGTAGCCGTAGCGTCTTTCAGCACCGAGAAGCTCTCAATGTCCTGCGGCGCCAAATCGTTCAGTCCCGCCGTTCCCCTGTCGATACCGTCAATCAGTACCAGTGCGCTGCTTCCGCCGCCAAAGGTGCTGATACCGCGTATCCAGAACTCGGACACATCCGACCCCGGCTCGCCGCTGCTCTGCACGCCGATCAAGCCGGCAATGCGTCCCGCCAGCGTATTGGATACGGACGAAACGCCGCCGCTTTGAAGGTCGGCGGATTTGATGGAGGATATGGAAGCGATCACGCTTACCTTGCGCTGGGTGCCGTACCCGACAATGGCCACTTCTTCCAGTTCCTGCGTCATTTCTTCCAGTACCGCATTGATGGTCTGGTTATCGGCCGGCCCCACGGTTATTTCCTGAAGCTTATAACCGATAAACGAGTATACCAACACCGTGCCCGGCGCTACGGAAATCTCGTACTTCCCGTCGATATCGCTCACTACGCCCTGGGTCTGTGCGGTTTTCGGATAAATGTTCACCCCGGGCAGCACTTCATTGTTCGAGTCGGTAGTCACGCCCTTTACCTTCACTTTCGTCTGGGCGAAAGTGAAGGAGCATATCAGGCCGAAAACGACCAGCGCTATTATTTTATGCTTCATATTTTTCTTGATGTTTAAAGGTTATTGAATAGAGATGCACCGTACAACATAATTGTAGGTATCGGCAACATAGATCAGACCGTCATAAGTGGCGGTAATATCGTACGGACGGTTGAACTGCGCTTCTTCCGGCTTTCCGTCGCGATATCCCGATACCGCCGCTCCGGCAGGCGGGCCGGCAAATATGGTACAGTTGAGCAGCGGATCGACCTTCCATACGCAATGGAACTTCTGGTCGCAGATATACACGTTGCCGTCGTGATCGGCGCCCAAGCCGCACAGGGTGCCCAATTGCGCGTCGTGTCCGTTGCCTTCCTTCGACGTCGCCGACACCACGCCCGTACCGATGATCCATTCCATATCATCCCATGTGATCCAGGGCGTTGACATGCCCGGAGGCGTATGGTGGGGATCAAAACGCATGATGCGTCCCGACGCTTCCAGCGAAAGATACAGCTTGCCGTCCACCTTGTTGTACACCATGTGGGAATACTGTCCTGTCGGGATACTTTGCCCGATCAGTTCCATCTTTTTGGTTTGCTGGTGTACCCTTACAAACCGTTCGCCGCGTTCGCTCATCATATATACATAGGCGTCGTCGGCGGCAAAAGCACATGCGGTATAACTGCCGAATATGCGGTTACCGTCGTCTCCGATCTGGTCGTAAAACAAATCCGGTATCATGTAATTGCTCTCTTTGCTGAGACTGTAAAATAACAAAGGACGCTGCCCCGAATTACGTTCCATCACATAGAAATGGCTGAATTGCTCATTGAACGTGCAACTCCACGGCACGGTCATATTTAGCACGGTTGTCATCCGGTTGTCTTTCGTGGAGATCAGGCGGATACGCGCCCCGCTCTGGTCGTCGGCAACCAGTACGTTGCCTTCGTCGTCCACCGCTACTTTTGCCGGACGATAAAAGGTGGATTCCAGCGCAGACCCGTCCTTAGGCGGGTTTTCGCTTTTGTTCCATGTTCCGGCAACGGTGGTCACCGTAGAACGGATGAAATACCGGAACTGAACGTCTTCCAGGACGCTCTCCTTGCCGTCCACCGCTACTTTTACAGTAGAATAGTCGCCGGGCTGCTTGGGAACCAGTGCATAAATAGCATTGTCCTGCACTTTCATTACCAAAGCCTTTTTGTCGTTGAACCACACGCTGACTTTCGACACATCATTGCCGAAGTTTTCGCCGTTGATAACCACCTTAGTGCCTATACCGCCCGTTGTAGGGCCTATTCCGTTGACAGCTACCGGCTGCGACGAATTATGCGGCTTATCGTACGGATTCCGGCTACCCGAATCGTCATTGTTACAACTCATGGTTGCCAGAAAAAAGATAAGACACGGCAAAAAAGGTTTTGCCTTTGTCCTGTATGCTACGTTAAATTGTTTTTTCATATTATTTAATTTATAATTTCTATTTATATATATATTTAAAATTTCTTAAAAGGTGATGAAATCAGGCGAAAGAGCAATAAGAGACTTTTACCGCTTCATCACCCAATCGTTTTGAAACTAACTTTTTGTTTTTATCATTAAATATTTATTTACCAATTAATTACTGCTTTATTTACCGATTAATTACTGCTTATATACATTATTATATATGTATAAATCTCCGACTGAATGCGACTTCCTTTTCCCTGACTGCCAATTTTTTTTTGTTTTACTATGATTCTAAAGTTTTAAAAATAAATATGATAGACATATAAAAACAAAAAGCCGCAATATCGTATGCATACGATATTACGGCGGTATACTAAAATTGGAAAAATATTTGCTAAATTTCGCGCGCGCTTGTAAGGTTAGTCTCTCTCTCTCTCTCTCTCTCTCTCTCTCTCTCTCTCTCTCTCTGCAAAAGTCGTGCCATTCTGTGATTCACAGAACATTACACCGGACATTGCCTGTAAGAAATTATCGAGAAATCGCGACATAATGAAGGATACTTTTGATATGTTTTTGACATTAAAATCAGGGGACAAATATAAGTGGTTTTTGAACAAAAACAAAAAAAATTGACATTTTTTGACATTTTTTGAAAACAAAACAAATACTATTGATATTTTTCGAAAATAAAACAAAGCAGAAATGAAATTTCGACTGTCGGCGGTACAGGCTGGAACCGTAAAAACAAACTCCACCACTGCAATACAGTAATTTACACAAATCAAGGTGACGAATATTGGCGTTTTTTGAGGTTTTTTTACGTGAAATAGTACAAAAGGTCTTTCAGGGCTACGGGATTTGTGGTCGTCCTTAACACAGGGCGTTGCCCAGTCGTGGTCGGGAGATGTAATAAGCTCTGAAAGAGCGTAATCAATAGCGTAGGGCAACGCCCTACGAACCGGGGATACACAATATCATTAAGCCCCAACGGGGCGTAATCAAATGAAATATATCTGATTACACCCCGTTGGGGCTTGGTACGAATGCGTTTGCTGCGACACAGGGCGTTGCCCTGTGCTAATGATATCGCTCTTTCAGAGCTATTTACAATTACCATAATCTTCCGACCACGACTGGGCAACGCCCTGCGGGCAAGAGAAGCACAACATCTATCAAGGCCTGTAAGGGCGAAATCTATTTTATCTCTCAATGCGACAATTTGAATTGCTCCCGCATAAAATTTTAACGGACAGTAGTGAAAAATATTAAAATTTATTGACCACAGCCTTTGATAAGGCCGTCAAAAATCAAATATTTTTCAACATAATG
>JAISDP010000049.1 GCA_031264715.1 Bacteroidales bacterium | reverse complement strand
CCCTTATAGTCAACCGTGGCAACATCCCCGTTCTTCGAGCGCCACTCGATTATCTTGTAATCATTGACATTCATATGAGAATTATTTGCTCATTATTACGCCATAAGCTCCCCCGGCGTTTCCCGTATTCGCGCTATATCCTTTATTTTCTTCGCCACTTGGAATCCTGCCGTGCAGGTAACCGTACATTTCGCACATTGCCCGCACGGATGATCCGGAAGCGACAGACCCATTACTGTTTCGTGCGCCATAGCAGGATTTTTGTAGCCATAATGATACATGTAAGCCCGCATCAGGTCGGGGACAGGCAAATGATGCGGACATTGCGCGGTACAAACGCGGCATCCCTGGCAATATAATAAAGTTCGCCGGTTAACTGCTGCAAGGTATTCCTTTTCTTTTCCGGTTAGTTGGGAATTGTTGGATGCTTCCAGACATTCGTCCAGTTCGTCGAACGAGGTGCAACCGGCAAGTACGGTAGTTATTTGCGGATTTTGCAATACCCATTTCAAAGCGGCTTTACCGTTGATTTTTTGCGTATGTTCCTTGTCCAGGAAACCGCCGGCCATAGCTTTCATGCCAATGATGCCCATACCGGCTTTCACAGCCCGTTCGAAAGCGGCATCAAGCTGGGCGCTGTGGTGCTGATTGAAGTTGTAGGCCGCAAGCGCCACATCGTAATTCCCGTTGTCGAGCATGGTATGGATCACTTCCGCTTCGTTGCTGTGCGTGGAAACGCCGATATATTTCACCCGGCCTTCCTTTTTCAGTTTCAGCATTACGTCGAGTATGGGCTGGCAATTGACTTCGTCCACAGCACGCACATCATGATAATACAGAATATCCACATAATCCGTTTTCAAACGCTTCATGCTGGTCTCAAACTTTTCGGCAAAGCCCTGTGCCAGCCGTTGCCTGTCTTTTTCGTATATCTTGGTGGACAGGATGAACGAGTCGCGGGGTTTCCCGGCAAAGAAGTCGCCCAGCATTTCTTCCGTCTTGCCGTTCTGGTAGCCGTTGGCCGTATCGAAGTGGATGACGCCCGAATTGTACGCAGCCCGCAACACGGGAAGATGATTCGAACTAACGCCCATACTCAACACGGGCAGTTGTATGCCGGTCTTACCCAGTGTCCGCCGGGGAAGTCCTTTCTTTCCTTCTGCGGCTGCTGCTATTTCAGGCGCTAATACGATTCCTGCGACGGAGGCCGACATCTTCAGGAAATGACGGCGGTTGACGATATTCTTATTCATGACAATACTCAATTTTAGCCCACACACAGTATCGTTAAAAGTGGTAAGATAATCCTATAATTCCCTTTATTACAAGACGGGAATTAAAATTGTCCCTGCCTTCAAAATTCTTTGCCAGCATACAGGAAACACCCATCCCGGCCGTCAGTCCCAGACGCCATACGGTAAATATCATTTTGCACTGCATGTCGACAGAAGGAGCAAATCTCTGCCTGAGCCGCAAACTGCCGTGTGGACGGTCTGCGGTAAACCAGCCGACAGATGCGCCCATATCAAATTCCACTTGCCGGGGTAGGATAAACAGGATGGCATCCATCAGCAAATCTCCCAAAGAGGAGACCTCTTCATATACGAAACCGGTTCCGAGATATTGCCTGAATACGGCGTATGTCGTTAAAGCGTAATACTTGTGGTCTTCCATGTTATGGACAAGAACGAGCCCGCCTCCCAATCCCCATTTGCCACAGGGCAGGCGACTGTAATTCATCCCATATAGAAACCCCATGGGCGGCAGGTGTTTTTCCTGCCGACGCATGGCAAAAATACCGCTTTCCATTGCCAGTTTCTGCTGCATATTACATTGCGCCCCTGCCGGAAGGCTTGTCACAATGCAGCAAATCACAGAAAAGACGTATATTTTCATGTTCTTATATATGATTTTTTGATCCGCAACAAAGGTAGGTAAAAAATGGTTTGCATTATCAGTTGTAGAGACGCGATGCATCGCGTCTCTACTTTGCCAGCCAATAGACAGCGCGCGAAAAAGCCGTTTGATAATTTTGATCCTTGAACATGTCCGGGCCGTGACCCGGCACTATTCCCACCACTTTGCCCTTGCCGTATTGGTGCGTATACATCACCACGGGATCGCTGTCGGGATGGTCGGTAGTCCAAAGAGGATGAATATCCGGCGACTGCCACATCCTGCCATAAATCTCATCGTGCAATACAAAGGTTTCGTCCATGCCCTTCGTGATAAAATGGTCTTTGTCCGCTACCTTCACGGGAATATCCACGTTATGCCTGTATTTGGATACCGAATATTTCACGCCGTCCACATCCTGCTCGCTCATGAAGTATTTCATCCCTGCTATTTTGGCGAACTCAGGCCAGGTATTGTATGTAAGCAGGCCGTCGTGGTGTATCAGCACGGATTTTCCGCCACGCACCGCATCGGCTAACTGTTGCCGCGCCGGTTCGGGAAACTCTTCCAGGCAAATATCGTAAAACACGATGATGTCGTATTGATCCGAATTCTCAGGCTTGAACAGTTCCTGCGACTCGGCATTGTTGTATACCTGCCATGTAGCGCCTTCCACGCTGTTGAGCAACGGGTCGTACAGTTCGTGGTTGAACTCCGGGTTCATACCCGAAATCAGGGCTACGCGGATTTCTTTTTTCGGGCTGCATGCAAATACGCAGCCAATCAGCAAGAGGGAAAAAATGTTTTTCATACGATTTTTGATTTTTGATGGTTTATTTTTGATGATAACATTCTCTATTTCGAATCTGTCCGTTTCCGTCGGATCTATTCGGAACTGGGTTCGATTCTAAACAGATCCGAAAGATCTGTTCGGAATTGAGTTCGATTCTAAACAGATCCGAAAGATCTATTCGGAATTGGGTCTGATTCTAAACAGATCCGACAGATCTATTCGGAATTGGGTTCGATTCTAAACAGATCCGAAAGATCTGTTCGGAATTGGGTCTGATTCTAAACAGATCCGAAAGATCTGTTCGGAACTGGGTTCGGTTCTAAACAGATCCGAAAGATCTGTTCGAAATATAAT
>JAISDP010000010.1 GCA_031264715.1 Bacteroidales bacterium | reverse complement strand
AAAATAGTGATAGCCCGTGTTTATGACAGTCCGCTCACGGCAAGTGATGCAGCAGCGCTGTACAATGAAATCAATCCGTAGCTGTAATGATGTGTAAATATCTCAAAATTTTCTGGATCGTCCTTTTCGCAGGATGTTCCTCACAAAAGGACGATTCGGAATTATTTTCCCTGGAAATAGAACCCGGCCAGCAAGTGCAGCATTTCAGCGCGGAAGCCGGGTTTAATTGGGTTACCATTACGGCCAACTATTCCGTTGAGGTGAGTAGCAGTCAGGAATGGTGTACCCCGTTTATGATGCCGGACTACACCACCAAGAATCTCAGGATTACCGTTGCAAAAAACACTTCAATGGAAGCGCGGACAGCCACGGTAAGCCTTTCGGGTATGGAAGCAAAAAAAATCATCAATATGACAGTACACCAGGCAGGTGTTACGCCTGTTGTGAAGGTAGGCAAAACCACTGTAGAACTTCAAGATGGAGTCTTTGACTTTACGCTGGACGTGACGTCCAATGTGCCTGTAGTCTTCGACAAACCCGCATGGATTACCGAAAAACCGGGAAATGCTTGGGAAAGCGGCGTTAAAACGTATGCTTTCACGGCAGCGCCCATGCCCGCAGGCACACTGCTCCGCGAAGGAGATTTAACGGTAAGGACTGTCGAAACGTTCGCCGGCGTGCCGCCCATACCGGTGCATGTAACACAGACAACCGTTCACCGTACCCGTATTATTGCCCATCGGGGCTACTGGACTAAATCTACTGGAACGGCGCAAAATTCGCTTGCTTCGCTAAGAAACGCCATCGAACTGGGCGTCTACGGTTCCGAATTAGATGTATGGATCACCACCGACAATGTGCTTATACTTAATCACGATGCCACATACGACGGGGTGAATATCGAAAATTCTCCTTATGCGGTCATTGAGCCGCTACGCCTGTCCAATGGCGAGCCGTTGCCTACACTCCAGCAATGTATCGACATCGCCAAACAACAGACGCAGCCGAACAAAACAAAACTGATCATCGAAATAAAAACCCACAGCAACAACACCAATAACAAAAGATGCGTGGACGCAGTGGTGAAAATGGTCAATGACAGCAAAGCGGCGGATTTGGTAGATTATATTGCTTTCAGTTCTTATGTTTGCGAAGAACTGATCAAAAGCAATCCGCAGCATCAGGTGGCATACCTAAACGGCAACCTGACGCCGGCATCACTGAAATCGGCCGGCTATTGGGGACTTGATTATGAACAGGGCGTTCTGAGATCTAATACTGCCTGGATAAGTCAGGCAAAAGCGGCAGGACTGACCACCAATGTCTGGACGGTCGATGACGCTATGGCTATGAGGTATTTCATCTCCGAGGGCGTCGATTTTATTACAACGAACTATCCGCAAACGCTAAAAGAATTGCTGAACGATTGACAACCAATAAAGATTAAAAACAAATGAGAAAAATTATTTTTACAGCAGTGTTATTCCTCAGTATCCTGACGGGATGCAACGTCGCGGACAAGCCGGCTGTCCGCGACGTATGGACACAAGAACAGGCTAATGAATGGTATAAACAATGGGAATGGTTGCGCGGGTGTAATTTCATCCCCAGCACCGCCATCAATCAACTGGAGATGTGGCAGGCCGAAACATTCGACCCTGCAACGATCGACCACGAACTCGGCTGGGCGGAAAGTATCGGCATGAACTGTATGCGGGTCTACCTGCATCACCTGGCCTGGGAAGTGGATAAGGACGGTTTCAAAAAACGCATGAACACCTATTTAGACATCGCAGCCAGCCACCATATTCGGACCATCTTTGTATTTATGGACGATTGCTGGAACCCGGCTTACGCCGCCGGCCGGCAACCCGAGCCCAAACCGGGCGTACACAATTCAGGGTGGGTGCGCGACCCGGGCGACCTGATTCATCAGGACATGCCCCTGATAGACGTACTGGAAACCTACGTCACGGATATCCTCACGGAGTTCAAAGAAGACAGACGCATCGTCCTTTGGGATTTGTACAACGAGCCGGGCAACTCGGATTACGGCGACCTGTCCATGCCGCTTTTGCAGAAAATGTTCCACTGGGGACGCACCATCAATCCGTTGCAGCCGCTTTCTTCCGGCGTTTGGAACAGCGATTTGACAAACCTGAATCGTTATCAACTCGAAAACTCGGACGTGATCACTTACCACAATTACGAGTCGAAAGAAAAGCACCAACTTGCAATAGACAGTCTACGGCAGTACGCCCGCCCGCTGATTTGCACCGAATACATGGCGCGGCGTAACAACAGCACTTTTCAGGATATTATGCCGCTGCTGAAATCCGAAAATATCGGCGCGATCAACTGGGGATTGGTATCCGGCAAGACCAACACGATTTTCGCATGGGACACGCCCTTGCCCGATGGAACGGAACCACCACTGTGGTTTCACGACATTTTTCGGAGGGACGGTACGCCTTTCTCGCTGGAAGAAGTGGATGTGATTAAATCATTGACCGCCGAATGAGTATTTGAGGGCAACCAAATGTTCAAAGCTATCACTTTGTTTTGTCGTAGAAGTTAATTTATGCTCGAAGAATCATTATTTATAAACACACTCACATTCCAATATCCGATTGAAAAACGTATTTTCTATTTTTCATTGAAAGACAGAACAGAGTGCACATTGACGAAACTCAACCACACCTTATTCCCTCAAAATATCAAAGATATTTTTCCGGACATCAC
>JAISDP010000172.1 GCA_031264715.1 Bacteroidales bacterium | reverse complement strand
CGAATTACGTTCCGTGTTATTGATTAACCAATCCGGCCATCCTTTCGAACGGTCAAAATCATCCGGGTAGCGCTCATCACCTATCAGGCGGTTGGGCCATAGATTTGTGATGCGTATTTGTATATCGTTTTGTCCGGCTTTGACGGCTTTACCTAAATCGACTACAAATGGCGCTTTCCACAATACTCCCAGGTTTTTACCATTTACAATCACTTCTGCCAGCGAGCGGACACTTCCTAAATACAGTTCCAGGCTACGCCCCTCCTGAATATATTTCCGTGAAATGAATACTTGCTTTCTGTATGTGGCAGTTCCAGAGAAATATCGAATGCCTTCATCGGCAGATTCTGTCCATGAATATAATTTATCGAATGTAGCTTTGGCCGGAGCTCCCATGTCAGGCGGGAAAGTCACTTCCCAGGCGCCGGATATTTCGACAGGCTTCGGGACTGCTTTTACCTGTGCAGTTTTGGTCTTACCCGAAATGGAGGTAACTGTAATTTTTCCTGCATGTGGAGTAATCCAGATCAGTTTTCCCGCTTCAACGGCAAGGCGCGGCCCGGGGACATATTGCTGTAAATTGACTTCATCTCCGGCAGGAATTTTTATGTTATACATTTCTCCTTCAGCGGTATATTCCAATCGTAATTCCTTTCCTTCACTATTATTTGACACGGATTTACCTGTTAACCTGTCATCCACCGGAAATATCCATTTCTTTTCGTCAATCATAGATGCGACCTTTGCAGTTATATCTTCCGGCGGCGCAGGATATAACCCGTCAAAATCTGTTGTGAATTTACCATATATCGCTCTTACGATTTTAAACTCAGCTTTGTCTCCGGTTTCTTCTCCATCCAAAGGGATCTGTAATGCTCCCCATTCAGGAATCGAGACTTTGCGGGTTTGTCCTCCGACGGTATATTCAACTTGCAGTTCTTTTACGATGCCCGGAGCCGGGTCGATACCTGCGTCTCCGGCGGTGGCACGGGCAGTAACATGTCCATCTTTTACACGCTTTCTCAAAGCTTCGGTTACGTCTGTGAGCCCTTCGGGTAAAAAGCTTCCATACAGGGCTTTTATAATCTTGAGTCCGCGAAGTCCCTGTACTTTTACCGGGGCTGTTTCTTGCCGTACCTGAACAATCTGATTGGCCGACTGTTGATCCGCCTTCTTGAATACAACGAAGAATGCATCGTCCGGTTTGAAAAAAAGCGGCAGAATAGTCGTTTTTCCGTCAGATTGCCATTGCGCAACTGTTTCTATCTTACCTGTTTCGGCATTCCAGATTTCAGGCTGTTTGCCTGTGACACGGAAGCTGCACGTTTCAATGCGGTTTTGTTGTTTCTGGTTAGAAACGAAATAGATATCCATATCACCAACAATGCGATGGATAAACAGAAGGTCTTTCCCGGTCTTCCCACCCGAAAAGTCCGGCGCTAATCCCATTTCATTTAACACATCTTTTACGGAACGGTTTTGAATAACCTCACTCCACGCCTGGTCCGCTATTCGAGCTAGTTCGTTATCACAAGCCGGATATCCCTGAAGGCTTGGTGATTTGTCGGGCTTCGGCCCGATAATTTTGGCTCCGCCTTTTACCAGTTCGCTGATTTTCCTTACCAAAGCAGGAGTCATCCATTTGCAGTCAGGAAGTACTAACAGGCGGTATTCACCACCGGCAGGCGTTTTGATTATTCCGTTTTCGGCAATTACCGAACCGATTTTACCTATGCCTGTTTCATCATAGTCATATCCAAGCGCTTTGATGTCGGGACGATACATTCCTTCATTGGGAGATTCTTCACCGACAAATACCAGCACATCGGCAGCGCAACGTCCTTGTTGAAGCATAAACTGGGATTTTGCCAGATAATTCATATAGGCAGCTCCGGGTTCCCACCAGGTATTCAGGCGGCTTATTTCTGTGCCATATTCGTTAAAAGTCATCCCCGGAGCCTTATTCCAGGGCTGATGTGCATAGGTATGGAAAATAAACCGGTTTGTTCCTTCTGTCCATGCCCAGTCGCCAAGAGTTTTCATGGTGGAAGGCTGATTGAGCCATCTGCTGTTTCGGCCATCTGCTGTAAATGCTTCAGCGCCGGATATTGGATTGCCGTTCAGGTGGGAGACGGATGACACCATCTTGGGAATCGGATGATTCCTGGATGTTCCCACCCAAAATTCATTCATGGGGACATCAGCCATATCGCCCACTTGCAAACAATCAAACGGACCGCCGTAAGGCTCTGAGGAAAAACGCATACCCTGTTTATGGCAAAGCTCTGCAAAATAGCCGTAATAGTTCTCAGCCATCATATCGCCGATTACTCTGCGGAAGTCCCAAAGGAAACGTTCCGATATCTCACTGCTTTCCAGATAATATCCCGCAAGCACGGGAAAATAATCAAGGCAATCGTACCCTTTTCTTTTCGCAAATTCTGTTTCAAAACCGGGAGTCCAGTTGCCGCATCCGACCTCGTAACTATCTATAGTGCAGTTTGTAAGTGATTTCCCGATCAAGTGGCCTAATTTTTTTATTACAGGTTCTATGCCGCCCTCCCAAAAGGCATCTACCGCAGCACGGCTCAACTTATCACATTCAAGCCCTCGCCCGGCTTTTTCAGCCGGCCTGTTTTCTGCTCCGGTGGCGGTAAATCCAAAGCGGATTATCGTCCATTCTCCTTCAGGGGCTTTCCATCGAATAATTCCGTCTGCCGATACGTTCGAAGTGAGATCGATCACATCGGATTTGCGTATGATGG
This sequence comes from Bacteroidales bacterium, assembly GCA_031264715.1. Classification (GTDB taxonomy): domain Bacteria; phylum Bacteroidota; class Bacteroidia; order Bacteroidales; family UBA4181; genus JAIRLS01. The sequence goes on along the minus strand of JAISDP010000172.1, from coordinate 2,482 downwards.
CTGCTTGAGGAATATCTGTTATTTCCGGTTGAAGTTTATCGGGAATAGTACCACCGGCCAAACTTTTTTCTGCAAAGTTCTTTACTTTGCTATTGTCGCGAGGCGACGGAAAAGCCAGTACTCTGATATCTTTATAATAATTTAAGCGAGTAGGAGGCTGTTGTAACCTTTCTTCAATAAGGACGCCTCCCGTACGACGGGTTTCGGAAAAAACGACTGTTCGCATTGAATTTTCCGGTATCATCCATGGGCCGCCGGAGGCCGACCAACCTGCCGCATTGTTAAATCCGAGGTTCAAACCCAAACGGTTGGCTTCGGAAGCTGCAAACTTAAACAGTTCGAGCCAGTTATCACTTAAATAAGGAGCAGGTCCGTCAGGATAAGCCATATCTGCATTGAAAATCAGCGCTTCCTGAATCCCTGCACGTTTCATCGCTTCCAAATCAGCGGTAATTCCTTCTTTAGTGATATTTCCATTCAGCCATTTCCAAAATGTTTGCGCTTTGGCAGATGGCGGCGGATTCTCAAATCCTTCCTGCAATGAGTTCTGAGCGTACCCGTTACAAATGTTCGTAAAACAGAACAAACAGACTAATGCTGCGGTACAAATTTTATTCATTGCCATGTTATCATTTGATAAATTTTCATCTGTTAAACTATTGATAATTTTTCACAAAAATAGTGGTAATAGCTTGAATGTCCAAAATATGGTTAATTCTTTTTTGAGGTGCTGCAAGGGGTGTGCCGAAAGATGCATCCCAGCAGCGCATTTACAGACAATACAAATCTCGAAATACCTTCTTCATGGTTTGGCTTTAAGATATTCGCGGACTGTGATCCCCCATTCGTTCAGTTGATCGTCGCTCCATTGTCCCTGTGAGGAGCCTGCCGGCCTGATCATGGAACAGGTTTCGTTCTTGTCGGATATCGACCAGGCGACCCAACTGATGTTGTGCTGCTGCATCCATTCTACCCACAGTTCCCATTGATCGCGGTCAATGGGACCATCGCCGGAAGCTTCCATACCGGCACATTCCGAAACCAGTAACGGCAAACCTTTTTTCAGGGCGGTACTAGCCTTGTCGCGCAATTCCTGCCTGTGGGTAGCCGCGTAGAAATGAAGCGTATACATCAGGTTGGCATCCCCGTCAAGGGGACTGGCTGCGGCAATGTCCACATCCTGATCCCAATGGGACGAACCCACCAGGATGATGTTGTCCGGATCGACGGCGCGGATAGTTTTGACCACTTCCTCCGAGTATGCCTTTACTTCGGCCCAGCTTTGCCGCTCGGGTTCGTTGAAGATTTCGTAGATCACATTCGGATATTGACCGTATACAGTCGCCATTTTTTTGAAAAACGCCTTGGCTTCATCCAGGCGGACGTTGTGGCTGTGCCAGTCGATAATTACATAAATGTCATTTTTGATGGCAGCATCCACCAGATCGCAAATCAGCTTTTCCGACCGCTCGGGTTCGGCGATGTAACCTCTGGCCGGTTCTACTCCCATGGCAGCGCGTACCACGGTGCATTGCCAGTCGGCGGCGAGCCATTCCACAGCGTTGGCGTTGTAGAATCGCGGCCACCAGTTGTGCCAACCGAAGCTAACACCTTTTAGCACGACAGGGCTGCCGTGCCGGTCAACGAGATGAACGCCCGCGACTTTCAGGTGGCCGTGCCTGCCGACCGGGCCTGCGATAGCGGCAAATACGATGAATAAGGAAAAGAAAAGAACCTGTGTATACTTCATGATCTAAAGGTTTTGGAATACAGAGAACCCCCTGAGATTGACAGGGTATGAATGAGGATTGTGTTCGGCTGAGGATTTGCTTATCATCTCAAATTGAAAACGGATTACATGTTCGATTTGTTTTCCGGGTAAAATAGTACATGACGGGAAATGGGCATGATTGGGCGTGTCGGGAAAGAATTGCGCTTCGAGGCAGAGGCCTTCGAACGGCTGATATTTTCCGCAAAGGTAATCGCCGGAGTAAAACAGCACGCCCGGCATGGAAGAGCATACTGTCATCGCGCGACCGGAGCCGGATTCCCTGAGAGAAGCCAGCCGCCTGACCGTATCGTTGCCCGGAACCGGATAATATGCATTGTAGCCTTTCAAAACATCATGTTTCAGCGCGGCCATTTGCTCGATGATACGGTATTGAGTGAAGTCGAATGCAGTACCGGTTACGGGCAGGATTTTTCCTGTTGGAAGAAAGTGACTGTCCGTTTCGAGATATTCCGAAGCATTTACATGCAACTCATGTTGAAACGCTGATCCCTTTTGTCCCGAAAGGTTAAAATAGGCATGACAGGAGGGATTGAAAAGGGTCTCGCGATCAGCGAAGGTTCTGTACCGGATGGTTAACACATGATTCCGGAAGGAGAAACATACCGTTACCTTCATGTTTCCGGGAAATCCGCCTTCACCGTCAGGGCTGTGCGCAGTAAGCGCCAATTCGTCGCCCTGTACTTCGGCATC
>JAISDP010000293.1 GCA_031264715.1 Bacteroidales bacterium | reverse complement strand
TCTGCGCCACGTACTTTCAACTTTGCGCCGCGTACTGTTGACTTTGCGCCGCGTACTGCTGACTTTGCGCTGCGCACTGATAATTCTGCGCTGCGTACTGATGACTTTGCGCTTCATACTGATAACTCTTCGCCGCGTACTGATGACTTTGCGCCGCGTACTTATGACTCTGCACCACGTGCTTTCAACTTTGCGCTACGCATTGGGATGTTTCCGTTACGCATATGCTTCCATGCTTCCATCATTCGCTCTTGAGCGCTTTTACAGGGTTGGCGGTTGCCGCTTTCACCGCCTTCCAGCCGACGGTCAGCAGGGTAAGCGTCATCGTGATGATCCCCGCCAGGGCAAACATCCGCCAGTCGATATCGATGCGATAGGCATAATCCTGCAACATGTCCTCCAGCCAATAAAAGGCCAACGGGAAAGCGATGAGCATGGCGATGCCCACCAGGATAAGGAATTCTTTCGAGAGCATCTTGACGATCGCAGCTACACTGGCGCCAAGCGCCTTGCGAATACCGATTTCCTTAGTTTTGGTTTCGGCGGTGAAGGTGACCAGGCCAAAAAGTCCAAGACACGACACCAGAATGGCGATAAAAGCAAAAACATTGAATAACCGACCGGTACGAATATCGTTTTTGTAAACCCTGTCAAAATCCTCATCCATGAAACTGTAATCAAAAGGCAGGTCGGGATCATATCCCCTGTACACGTTCTCCACAACCTTCAGCGCTTCGATTGCATTGCCCGGGACTGTTTTCACGTACAAATAACTCGCCTGGGGATTTACCTTGATGAGTAAAGGGCCGATCTTTTCGTGCATATTCTTGAAGTGAAAATCTTCCGTTACCCCAATGATCGTAGCATTGTCGCCTTCCATGTTGCGGACCTGTTTGCCCACCGGATCGTGTAAACCCATCTGCGCCGCCGCTTCCCTATTGATGATAAAACTGTTATTGTCGGCCGGAGTTCCTGAGAAATTAATGCCTTCGGCAAGCTTGATTCCCATCGTGGGGATGAAATCCCGATCCGTAGCCAGGATGGTAAACGTCACCTGACGGTCGCCTTTTCCCTCCCAATCGCCGCCGGCATTGAACTGCCGGATGTTGTTCAACGGCTGGGATACGATGGTAGCCCCTGCAACAGACGCGGATTGCAACACGCGGGTTTTGACATCTTCCATATTTGTTCGCATATTCCGGGTCAGCCCCACGTAAAACACATGTTCTTTGTCATATCCCGGATTTTTCAGCTTGATAAACTGCATCTGCCGGTTGATGGTGAAGGCCCCGATGATCAGGATGACCGATGCCACGAACTGCATCACCACCATGCTCTTCCGCACCAGCGCATGCACGCCGGTACGGCCATGGACAGCTTCATTGACTGTTTTTGGCCGCAACGACAGCGCAAGAGCCGGGTAAATACCGGCAAACAACGAAGTGACAAGGAACGTGAGCCCGAATATTGCCAGCGTCGACAGCGAAAACAGGTGGAATTCAAGTTGCTTGCCCGTGATCTGGTTATATAGCGGGAAGAGAAGATAAATCAACAATGTGGCCACGATCAGCGAGCAAAAGAAGAGCAGAAGCGACTCGTTGAAAAAATGGGCGAAGAGGTTAATTTTACGTGCGCCCAATACGTTCCGTACGAAAATCTCCTTATTCCGCCGCGACGAACGCGCCGTTACAAGATTCACGTAGTTGATGCACGCGATCAGCAGCAACAAGGCAACAGCGACGGCAAACAAACGGCAGGCCTGCAATTTCGTATTGGCCGTTCCGTCGAGGTTGTACAGGTTTTCCTTTTCGAGTGGATGCAACAGGTACGTAAGCGCCCACTGGCTGTGACGGCTGTGGATACCGGTTATTTTTTGCGCTGCGTTGTTGGCGTCCGCCCCGGGTTGCAGCAGAAAATACGTTTTGTAGTTCAGGTTGCCCCACCACTCGTTCAGTTGGGGCGTCAGGGCTTCGTAAAAGGCAAAGGAAAAGATGACGTTGTAGCGGTTCGACGAGTTTTCGGGCATATCGGCCAAGACCCCCGTAACATGAAACTCGCGCCGCAAATGGTCGACAACAGTCTTGCCCACTGCCTCCTCATTACCGAATAAAACCCCGGCAGCGCTTTCCGACAGCACGACGGAGTTCCTGTCGGGCAACACGGCATGGATATTACCTTCCCTGAGATGGAAACTGAAGATGGAGAAAAACGACGGGTCTACCAATGCGCAACGAACATCGCTCAATGTGTTGTCGCCGTGTTTGATGGTTTCCGTATCCCAGTATTCGAGGATACGGCAGGCATTTTCCACCTCGGGGATTTCGTTTTTGGCCATGCCTGCAATCGGAGGAGACGATGACTTCCAGTACTCCTGCTTATCGCCCATATTGAAAGAGGCTACCGACAGGTAAATATCCCTGCTCCGCTTGTGAAACTTATCGAAACTCATCTCATCATTCACCCAGAGCAAAATAAGAAGTACTGCTGCCAGGCAAACGGCCAGTCCTGCAATGTTGATCCACGAGTACAAGCCGTTACGGCGCAGGTTGCGGATGGCGATGCGAAAAGAACCCCACCCAAACGGGGAGTGTTTTGCATGTCGTGAATCGGGAAATAATGTATGATTCATAAGGATGTTTTTTTTAATGATCACGAAACAATCATCCCGTCCAGCAAATGGACGATCCGATTCCCGTAAGCCGCATTCTTCTCGGAATGTGTCACCTGTATGATGGTCACGCCTTCCTCCTTATTCAGCGTGGTGAATACCTGCATGATTTCCTCGCCCTGTTTCGAATTGAGGTTTCCCGTAGGTTCGTCGGCCAGCAGCAGTTTGGGTTTGGTGATGAGCGCGCGCGCAATACCCACTAACTGTTGCTGCCCGCCCGACAGTTGCGCCGGAAACAGGTCCTTCTTGCCTACGATATTGAACCGGTCGAGCATATCGGCCACGGCTGCACGGCGTTCGCTCTGCCTGATGCCGTGATAAAGCAACGGGGCCTCGATGTTTTCGGCCACAGTGAGTTCGTCGATCAGGTGGTATGCCTGGAAAATGAACCCGATGTTGTGCTTGTGAAGCTCGGAGCGTTGCCGTTCCTTCAGCGCCTGCACCGGCTGCTCCATGAAAATGTACTCGCCTTCGTCGAACGTATCGAGCATGCCCAGCACGTTCAGCAGCGTGCTCTTCCCGGAGCCTGAAGGCCCCATGATGGAAACAAATTCGCCCCGGGCGACGCTCAGGTTGATGTCGCGAAGCAAAAATATCCGTCCTGCAGGACTGCTTACCCATTTGGTGATGTGATGTGTTGTGAACATATCCATTGTGATTGATTGATGATTATATTATTGTGAAATGAAGTCCCCGGTATTTTTAGATGGAACGCGCCATCCCTGTTACTCCGTTTTTAATGCTTTTACCGGGTTCGCTGTAGCGACGCGCCAATTCTGGAAAGTTACCGTACATGCGGTAATAATTCCTACGGCAACAAAAGCAAGCACATAAACCCACCAGTATACCGGCGTTTTATAGGCAAAATTTTCCAGCCAGCTATGAACGGCATACCAGGCAAGCGGAGCCGCGATCACGAAGCATACCGCCAGTATCCTGAAATACGCCTTATTGAACATGACAATGATCCCTGTGACGGATGCGCCGAGAACCTTCCTGATCCCAATTTCCTTCCGGCGACATTCGCCGTCGAATACCACCAGCCCGAATACGCCTACTACGGCTATAAAGATGGCAATGAGGCTAAACAGGGTTATTAACGAACTCAGCGAAGTCTCTTTTTCGTACAGCCGCTGCAATACCTCGTCAAAAAATCGGACGTCAAATGTATACTCCGCATCAAATTCGGCAAGCGTGTCGCGTATGTACGACATTGCCGCGCGCTTATCCGTACCGGCCTTTACTTTGATGTATGCGCAGATTGGCCGGCCGCCCCAATTCTCGGCGCCCCACACATAAAACGCCATCGGCTCGACCGCCGTGCGGAAAGAAGCGAATTTCACATCCGGCATAAAACCTATAATTTCTCCCTTGTCATCAATGGTGGTGCCGGCTTCCATGTCGTATTCCTTTTTCGCCGTCTCGTTAAACACATACGCGCCATATTGCGTGCCTGCATCTTCCCGTCGGAAATCGCGACCTTCGGTAATCTCAATACCCATGACTTTCAGGAATGTGTAATCCACAGGCAGGCACTGGAACTGCATCTGCTTCCCTCTGTACTTTCGTCCCCATCCCATATACTGGTCGGAACTCGACAGAATAACTTCCCCATGCGTAACATCCTTAATCCCCGAATACGCCTTGAGCTTGGTGATAAACGCATCGCGGCTTTGTTGCAGTCTCGATATATCGGCAGTAATCAGCTCGTCCCTGTCATAACCCAAAGACGAATGTTGCATGTAGTGATTTTGCAGGTACATGAAGGAAACGCCGATAATCAGCGCATAAGAGGATATAAACTGAACGCCGATCAATGTATTGCGCAACCTTTTTCCCTTGGGCGACAGGCCGAAATTTCCCTTCAATGCCAGGGCCGGAACAAACGAGGTCATATACCATGCGGGATACAGGCCGGCAAGCAAACCGGCGAACAGTGCAATAAAAGCCGTCCCGCCAACGATCAGCGGATGAGCCGCCGGCGACAGGTCGGCGTCTACCAGCCTCGCCGGCGACGTGCGGTAAAACACCATCATCAGGCATATCGCAACAAGAAAGGACAGCAAGCTGATAAACATCGCTTCCGAAACAAGCGACAGGCGTATGGAACCCTGACGGGCGCCCAGTACTTTCTGCGTATTGATGTTTCTGATGCGCATGGGCGTAAGCGCTGTGCTGAAATTGGTAAAATTGATCTCTGCGATCATGACAATGATGATGGCGATGGCAAACAAAACCAGCAGCGTTTGCCTGCTTGCCTTCGGCGTTCTGTCGTACAATACGTCCGTTACATAATGAATATCCGGTAAAGCGGTAAAACGCAGGCCGACATTTGAATCTTCCCAGGTAAAATCTGCTCCGAAGACTGCCTGCGCGTCAAAATTCTGCTTGAAGTTTTCAAACAGCTGGGGAACGCTCGACGGATCATCTACACGGAAATACACATAGTAACTGTAATTTTGCCAGTTTTGCCTATTCTCTTCTTCCCGCATGGCGAAATAAATGCAGTTATCGATAATAGAGTTCGCGGGAAAATCGCGGTATACCGCCATGACCGTTTGATTCCCCCAGTAGGAGTGGGCAATCTGTTGACCGATTGCGGACTCGTCTCCAAACAGCTTGCGCGACAGGCTCAGCGGGATGAATACATTTGACGGCGACAGGTAATCGCCTTTTACTCCGTCCACAAAGTCAAAGGTAAATACATCGAAAAAGGAGGGTGATACGGTGATCGAATTTTCTTCGTATAAAACTCGCGCCCCGTTCTTTTCTGCATGGAAAGGAGCTGTTTGCGGCCATGAAGTGATCGCGCCGGCGAGGATGTGAGGCGACGACTCAAAAAAACGGTCGGCCAAAGGGCGGCAAATAATCGCTTGCGCAGAGGTATTTTGAGAAAATTCCATACGGAAAATCTTATCATAGTCCGTATGAAACTTATCGAAGCTATGGTCATAATCCAGTTGAATCATGATCACCATAAATGCCGCAAAAGCGACTGAAAGCCCCAGTATGTTCAAGGTCATCGCCATCTTAAACCGGCGGATTACGCTTAAAAAGTTTCGGCCAATCGGCGTCAGTTGGAAACCCCGCCCCGATCCTCTCCCAAATGGAGAGGGAGAAGCGCTGCCCGCCTTTTCTACAAAATTTCCTTTCATGTTATTATTATATTATTGTGAAATGAAGCCCCCGGTATTTTTAGATGGAACGCGCCATCTTTGCCAAACGCCGTAACCGGAGGGGTTTTTCCTAAAACATTTTATTTTCCAGCACCGTCTTACCGTCGAGCATCCTCACAATACGGTGTGCATGGCGGGCGTCGTGCTCGCTGTGGGTTACCATAACAATGGTCGTTCCGGCTTCATTCAGTTCGGTGAGCAGTTCCATCACTTCCTGTCCGTTACGGCTGTCGAGGTTACCGGTCGGCTCGTCGGCGAGGATCAGCTTGGGGCTGTTCACCACCGCACGCGCCACGGCCACGCGCTGTTGCTGCCCGCCGGAGAGCTGCGACGGAAAATGATTGCGGCGGTGCATCATCTGTACTTTCTCCAAAGCAGCCTCAGCAATCGCCTTGCGGTTGGCCGCTTTCACTTTGTTGTACACCAAAGGCAGTTCCACATTTTCGAACACGGTGAGTTCGTCAATCAGGTTAAAGCTCTGGAACACGAAGCCAATGTTGCGCTTGCGAAGGTCGCTGCACTGATTCTCGCTGAATTTGGCCACCTCAATGCCGTTAAACAGGAAACTTCCCGAATTGGGCTTGTCCAACATGCCGAGAATGTTCAGCAACGTAGATTTGCCGCAGCCCGACGGCCCCATGATGGCTACAAACTCATGCTCGGCAATGTCGAGCGACATCTTGTTCAATGCTACCGTTTCCACTTCTTCCGTACGGTAAATCTTTTCCAGGTCGGTGATCTTAATCATGATATTAATTTTTAAAGCCAACTGTCCATAGCTTTGTTTTGATGATATGACT
>JAISDP010000199.1 GCA_031264715.1 Bacteroidales bacterium | reverse complement strand
CTTTTTCGTTTCCTTCTTTATCAAGAAAAAATAGGCATTTTCTTTTAATATCCATATCAAAAATCTTAGTCCCTAAACCGCAAAAGTAGGGACTAAAAATAAGATATGCAACAATATTTCTTGATATTTTATTTATATGAAAAATTGTAAAATATTGTGTATTATAGATATTTATATATTATCTGATATTTTGTGGAATGATATAATGAATCCCCTACGGACTACAACAAACATTGACTATCAGTGCTTTGCAAAATAAGCACACGAGGACGTACACGAAAAACGCTCAAAATATGGTTTTTGGGTGTTTTTATTTAGCCGTAATCGTTAGCCTCCGTTTTTCATTCGTTTATAGCGATAATCTTAATTGTGCTGTACATTCGGATATTTTATAAATCATCATATCATTGCATCATGCATTTACAATACATATTTTTGCATCATGGAAAATATTAATTCCTCCCATTTCGCCAACCCATTGCATTAGCTCTACAATGCCTGACTTTTCAGACGTAAAATAAATATAGTGGCATCCGATTAAATATTCTACCACATGAAGATAATCCGTAATTTTCCAGTATGATCCCCGGTTATCTGTACATAACATAAGGCGGATCGGCAAAAAAACGACGTTGTTTGATTTATAACGCTTTTCTTTCTCTGTTTTTATAACATGTTATAATTTAAAATTTTGCAAGATTTGTGTCGCCATTTTGGGTGACGCAAGCCAAAAACAGTATAACTTTACAATATGTTTATACGCAAAAAGAAGAATAGATCAGGTACGACAAGCGTTGTTGTCGTAGATAAAAGAGGCGGGTTTTTTCGTGAGATGAAAACAATGGGAGTCAGTTCCGATGATAAGGCGATAAGAGCTCTACATCTTCAGGGCAAGAAATGGATTTCAGCCTGCTGTGGCGATCGCGATATGTTTGCAATTGCCGAAAAAGAGCAGGAAGAAAAGCAGGTTACGGAATACCCGTTGAACAATGTTGAAAATATATAGCTCAACGGTACCCGGTTAATCCTTAACGAAGTATTTAAGCATGCCGGTTTTGATGTAACAGAAGATGATATTTTGATACATTTGGTTGTAGCCCGCCTGTGTCAGCTTTCAAGCAAAGCCGGCACAGTTGATTATTCGAAGTCTTATTTCGACGAAGATATGGAGCTCCATAAAATTTACCGCTGTTTAGATCGCTTGCACAATACATTGCAGGAGAAAATCCAACAAATCAGTGTAGAACATACCCGCAGGATTTTGGGAGGGAAAATCGGGCTCGTCTTTTATGATGTGACTGCACTTTATTTTGAGACCGACTGTAGTGATGATTTACGTGAACGGGGTTTTTCTAAAGACGGCAAACACGCCCAACCGCAGGTAGTTTTGGGGCTACTCCTTTTTGATATTTCACCCCATAACGGTAAAGCCATTGATATACCGAGGTGCTGCTTACTTCATAAAGCCTTGATATATCAACCACTCGATATAAACCCTACTCTATTTCCATGACTCTACTCTTTTTAAAATCATCACTAAAAATACGATGTCTTTTATTCATTTCTGATTAACTTTTGGAAAAGTTTTTAACACTTCTCTTGTCAACATATATCATGAGAGGACAGGTCCAGCTCGGAGGTCTTCAAGGATCAAAATTATCAAACGGCTTTTTCGCGCGCTGTCTATTGGTTGGCAACGTTTTCCCGCTGATAACAATTTTTTGAATTAGCAATTGCAAATACGACTTTTTATGAAGAGTCGTTCCAACTTCGCAGCCTGACAGGTTGGTATGAGTAATTGCTTAATACCTGATCAGCCAGCGATAACGCCGCGCCGTATCACCCAGACGGTAGATGAGGCAAAGTTCGTGCGCACCGAAACTGTAGGTGCGTATGGTATTGAAGTTATACTCGTAAGTATAGCCGATCAGGAAGTTCTGATAGCGTACGCCGAACATCAGTGCGGCTATTTGCGGGGTACGGTAGGTAGCAGCCAGCCATATGTCGTCCCTGTACGAAAATCTGGCCGAAAATTCGCCCTGGTACATCCTGTTGGAGGTTGCTTTCAACAGGAAAGCAGGTGCGATATATGATTCCGGTCCTGTGTTGAATCTCGTCCCGCCAAGCAGGAAGTAATGCCGGTACATGACATAGTTGTAGTCGAACTCGCCGAAATGGATGGAACGCTGGAAGAGGTTGGATACCGTGAGCCCCACATAGTATTCCTTCTCTTTATAGAACACGCCCAGGGAAGCATCAGGCACGTATGCCAGGTTGCCGAAGCCCTCCTTGAGCAGAGGTTCGGGATCGTTGAAATCCAGTTTGTTGGCGTCGATCCGTGTTTGCGACAGGGCTGCCGACAGTCCCAGCGACAACTGCCGGGAATTAGGCAGATCGATATGGTAGGCATACGTGTATTGCAATCCGATGCGGTTCACCAGGCCGTTATGGTCGCTGTAAACCTGTCCGCCCATGCCGACCCTGCCGCTTTGAGAGGTTTGTTTCCCGTTTTTAACGGTGGTTCTCCGGCGAAGCAGCCGGCCATTGCCACTGGCTGTAAACGTTCTGGGGCTTTCCCTGACGCCAAGCATATAATCGCGCGCGGATATTTCGAATTTGAGGGTTCCATCGCTGCCGGCCATGGCAGGATTGACCACAAATCCATTGATAAAGTACTGGCTATACACCGGCGATTGCTGGGCTGAAACATCTCCCAACAAAAACAAAAGGCAAATCAGTGTATAGACGGTCCTCACTTGATCAACGGGTTATCTGATAATCGTGACATTGCCGGTGATCGGCCTGCTATGATTATCCAGTTTGATGATATACACGTAAGAGTTCACCGGGAGGTATTTCCCGTGATATTTCCCGTCCCAGGGTTCGGGATACCCTTTTTGCGAACGGTAGAGCAACAGTCCCCAGTTGCCGGAATATACCTCTATAACGGCATCGGGATACAAATCGCCAAGAGGGTAACGGACGGACGCCTGAGCGTCGCCAACCGTGATTTCCCAGCGGTCGTTTGCACCGTCGTCGTTGGGCGAGAAGGCATTGGGTATCCTTAGACATTCGTCGCTCGTGTAGCCGAGTTCAACTGTTTGGGAATATTTGCAGTTCGCGGCATCGGTTATTTCGAGGGTATAAGTACCGGCACGCACATCGGTTATGTTGGATGCGGTGGCGCTGCCAACGCCCGGCCACAAGTATGCATACGGAGGCGTTCCTCCCGAAACCGCGGCGCGGATATCGCCATCGACTGTCTCGGGGCAGAAGGCGGCTGTGGGTATGAAATCGACCGTGAAAGCAGGCGGCTGTGTCAATGCGGCCTGCAAATCGAGGATACAGTTATTTTTGTCGGTTACCCGTACCTCATACGCGCCGGCAGTCAGGTTACCGGCAATCGGGGAATCCGCAGCCCCGTTCGACCACTGGTAGCCATAAGACGCCACGCCGCCGCCTGCCAGGACCTGTATGCTGCCGTCGTCGCCGCCGGGACAGGTAATATCGGTGACAGTGGGTTGTCCCCACAACTGGTCGGGCTGGGTAAGCGTTATCGAAACGCTGCCTTTGCAGTTAAACTTGTCGGTGACATCGACCGAGTAGAATCCGGCCGCCAGGTGTTCCAGCCCCCCGCTTACATCGCCCGACCATACATACTGGTATTCGCCACGCCCGTTCAATATGTCCAGGGTGATCTTACCGGTGCTGTTACCATAGCAGTCGATATGATAGCCGTTGAAATCGGATACTGCCGTTGCTGT
>JAISDP010000162.1 GCA_031264715.1 Bacteroidales bacterium | reverse complement strand
CCTATTTAACGTTATTTAACTAAAAAAGGATGTGACAGGCCTGTTCCGACAATGGTTTCAAAGTCCTTAATCCGTTGAAAATATGCAGCAACGTTGTCGATTGTTTTTCGGGATACGATTGCAATAATATAATGTTTTTCCCTACATTTGCCGGTATTTTTGACGCGAACAATGACAGATGTACGTAATATAAAAATTCCAAACAGTGGAAAATATTTTAACCACGATTGATGTTGACAAGCAATACGGCGATACCAAGGTGCTCAACCATATCAGTATCAATGTTCCCCGCGGAAGCATTTACGGTTTGCTGGGACCCAACGGGGCAGGAAAAACTTCGCTGATCCGTATCATCAACCAGATCACAGCGCCCGACAATGGCGAAGTCCTCTTTATGGGACGCCGCCTGCAACGCAACGATATCGCGCAGATCGGCTATTTACCCGAGGAACGCGGACTGTACCGGAAGATGAAAGTGGGCGAACAGGTAGTTTACCTGGCGCGCCTGAAAGGACTCGGTAACGCCGATGCCCGCCAGCAGGTGAATTTTTGGTTCGAGAAATTCGGGATACAGAGTTGGTGGAACCGCAAGGTGGAAGAACTTTCGAAAGGAATGCAGCAAAAAGTACAGTTCATCGTTACAGTGCTGCATCGTCCGTCATTGCTGATCCTCGATGAACCGTTCAGCGGCTTCGACCCGATCAATGCCGACATGCTCAAGAATGAGATCCTGCAACTCCGCGAACAGGGCGCCACCATTGTTCTCTCCACGCACAACATGGCATCGGTGGAAGAGATGTGCGACTATATATCGCTGATCAACAAATCGCGCTGCATCCTGCAAGGCGAAGTCTCCCGGATACGGCACGAATACAAGTCAGGCGAATACGAATTAAGTTTCGAAGGCGATGGGGCGGCGCTCATGGAAACCCTTGAGGCGGATGGTTGCCGCATCACCAGCCACAAACAGGGAAAACAAAATGTCAACATCACCATACATGCCATGCCGGGATCGGGCAACTACCTGCTGGCAAAAGCCATCTCCCTGGTGAAAGTTGTTTCCTTCAGCGAAATGCTTCCCAGCATGAACGATATTTTCATCCGTAAAATCAACGAACAGCACTAAAAATAAAGTTTCGGACTTGCGGTTGAGCTTCGTTGAGGACTTCGCCGCTCGAGTTTTGGGTTAATGGCTATGCCCGACCCGAAACCCACAATAATTAAGGAAATATGAATAAAACCCTGATCATCATACGCCGCGAATACCTGACGCGCATCCGTAAAAGAAGTTTCATCGTAATGACTCTGCTTGGGCCGGTGCTGTTTGCCGCCATGCTGGTGCTGCCCATGTGGTTTGCCACGATGGAAGCCGATGATGTAAAACAGATTGCCGTAATCGACAGTTCACAACTGTTTGTCCATAAAATACCCGAAACCGCCAAGTTCAAGTTCACGTATGCGGCTGATGTGAAACTCGAAGACTTCAAGAAAAACCTGGCGCAAACCGAGTATTTCGGCATTTTGTACATACCGCCGTATATTGCGTACACTCCGCGGGGCGTTGAATTTTATTCGTACAGGCAGGCGCCTGCCAACCTTAACATGCATATTGCGAATGCTATTGAAAAGGAAATCGAAACGGACAAGTTGAAAGCGCATCACATCGAGAACCTGGACGACATCCTTCGCTCGGTGAAAACACATATTGACATACGCACATTCAAACTTTCGGAAAGCGGCACGGAAAAGGAAAGTCACAGTTTCCTGAATATGGGTGTGGCTTATGCGTCGGCCCTGCTCATTTACATGTTCATTTTCCTGTTCGGATCGCAGGTAATGCGGGGTGTCATTGAGGAAAAAACCAGCCGGATCGTCGAAGTGATTGTTTCGTCCGTAAAGCCGTTCCAGCTATTGATGGGGAAAGTGATCGGCGTGGCGCTGACAGGCCTGACACAGTTTTTGGCATGGATCGTACTCACGCTGCTACTGGTGGCGCTGGCACAAAATATATTCCTCCCCGACCTTACCAGGGAGGCGCTGCAACAGGCGAACAGCGTACAGGTGATTGGTTCGCTGGCCGGCGACAGCGTGCAACAGTCCGCAACCACCGAAAAAGCAAGGGAGATGCTCCATATGGTACAATCCATCAACTTCGGGGTGCTCATCGGCAGCTTCCTGTTCTTTTTCGTCGGCGGATACCTGCTGTACGGCTCATTGTTTGCCGCCATCGGGTCGGCTGTGGATACCGACGCAGACACGCAGCAATTTATGTTACCCATCACAATCCCGCTGATTATCGCCATCATGGTGATGATAATTATACTTGCTATACCAAGCCCTGAGGGATCGCTGGCATTCTGGTTTTCCATCATCCCGCTCACATCGCCTGTGGTAATGATGGCGCGCATACCGTTTGGCGTGCCTTACGGCGAACTTGCCTTATCAATGGTATTGCTCATACTGGCTTTCATGGGAGCAATCTGGCTCTCGGCAAAAATTTACCGCACAGGCATACTTATCTATGGCAAGAAAATGACTTACCGTGAATTGTGGAAATGGCTGACGTATAAAAATTAGATGCGCCCTGTCCGCCTTGTGATCATGCGCAATGTACTGTCGCCGCATGTCGATTCCTTTGCAGGAAGCAGCGGCATCACCGGCGCTTTCACGCCATCGCCGAACAGCGCCGTTCCCGTGAAGACACGCGCTTCGTCCCAAAGCTCCGCATCAATGAATGTTTGCAGTAGCTGTGTTCCGCCTTCAATCAATACGGAAGTTATGTTGCGGCGAAACAGTTCGTCGAGGATATGTTGCGGGAGTTGACTGTCGAACGGCACAATAGCATATGTTATTTGCGCCGTGTCCGGATGCTGTTTTTCCGTAAAAACCAAAGTCGGTACAGTCCCGTCGAAAAGGTGCAGCGATGCAGGCAAGCGCAACTGCCTGTCGAGAACCACCCGCAACGGTTGATGTCCTTGCCGCCTGCGGACGTTCAGCATCGGGTTATCTGCCAGGGCGGTATTTGTGCCCACCATGATCGCCTGTTCTTCCGAACGCCATTTGTGTACCAACGTTTGCTCGTACCATCCGGTGATCCATGTGGGGCGTCCCACCACATCCCGGTCACGAGCCGTATCAATAAAGCCATCGGATGTTTGCGCCCATTTGAGCGCCACATACGGGCGGCGCTTGCGATGGAAGGTCATGAAACGGACGTTCAGGCGATCACATTCCGTTTCCAGCACATGTTCGGTTACCTGGCATCCGGCGGCACGCAACTTCGCAATGCCCCGCCCCGCCACCAGCGGATTAGGGTCGAAACTCCCCACCACCACATGCGGGATACGGCTGGCAATGATCAGATCGGCACAGGGAGGCGTTTTACCATGATGCGAACAGGGCTCCAGATTTACATACAGCGTGGAGCGTTCCAAACGCTCCGGTTCACGTACAGAATGAATAGCATTTACCTCGGCATGGGGTTCGCCGTACTGCCGGTGAAATCCTTCGCCGATGATGCTGCCGTCGCACACCACCACAGCGCCTACCATGGGGTTAGGGGCGGTATACCCGGAAGCCGTTACCGCCAATTCGAGGCACCGGCGCATATAAGATTGATGAAGCGTATGATCCGACATTTATGATTTCCTGATGGCAAAAATAACAAATTCCTCATATTGATAAAACGCACGTTTGGATAAAACCTTTACCTTTGGTGCGTAATTTAAAATATCAAACGACATCAACCGAATGATCCGCATGTATGTTCCTTCCGACCTGGAAGCAGCCGTCAAGCTTTTCACACAAACGGTGCATCTTGTGAGCAGCCGTTATTATTCGTCCGAAGAAGTGGAAGCCTGGGCGCCGGCGTCGCCGGATATGGCAGCGTGGTTTCGTTTTTTCCATGAGCGGTATACGCTTGTGATGGATTCGGAGGGTGTGATTACCGGTTTTGGCTGTTTGAGCGCGGACGGCGGCACGGTGGATATGCTGTTCGCACATCATGCGCGCCAGGGCGAGGGCATTGGCTCGGCGATCCTCGAAACGCTGGAAAAAGAAGCCGTGCAACGCGGCAGTACAGAGGTGAAACTCACTACCAGCGCTACTGCATGGCTTTTTTATCAAAAGCGCGGTTACCGGTATCATCACAGCGAAAAGAAAGCATACGGGCCTGTAGTGTTCGATTGCCAGGTGTTGTGCAAGGCATTGCCGGTGTTTCGCGACATACGCCGCAAAGAAAGGATACTGGCCAGCGAAGGGGTTGTGCGGTTGCTCGAAACGGGCGAATACGGGTTCCTGGCGATGCACGGCCTCAATGGTTACGGCTATGGTATTCCCATTAATTACGCGCTCGAAGGCAAAAGCATTTATTTTCACTGCGCTCCTGAAGGATTCAAGTTAGATAGCCTCCGGCAGGACAACCGTGTGAGCTTTTGTGTGACAGGCCGCACACAGGTACTTCCGGGGCAATTTTCCACAGCCTACGAAAGCGCGCTGGTATTTGGCCGCATAGCCTGCGACCTCCCCGAAGAAGAGCGCTATAAGGCGCTGGATTTACTTGTAGCTAAATACAGTTCCGGTTTCACGGACATTTCCAGGAAATATATCAGTAAATCGTTCCACCGGACCAATATCCTGCGATTGGACATGGAACATCTTTCGGGAAAAGCTAAAGCAATACCCGCAGACATATCATAAAGTCAAAAATCAAAAGGCACATTGAGCATTGTAATTTTAGGCATCGAATCATCATGCGATGATACCTCGGCAGCGGTAATCCGCGACGGTTATATGCTTTCGAACATCATTGCATCGCAGGAGGTACACCGGGAATACGGCGGCGTAGTTCCTGAGCTGGCGTCGCGGGCGCACCAGCAGAATATCATCCCGGTAGTAGATACAGCCATCAGACAGGCCGAAATCGGGAAAGATGAAGTGGACGCGGTGGCTTTTACCCGCGGGCCGGGCTTGCTCGGCTCGTTGCTGGTGGGGACATCATTTGCCAAGGGTTTCGCATTGTCAACAGGCGCAAAACTCATCGATGTAAACCACCTGCATGCGCATATCCTGTCGAATTTCCTGCAGGAAGAGGGGAAAGAGAAAGCGTTGCCGCGATTCCCATTCCTGTGCCTGCTGGTATCGGGCGGCCACACGCAGATCATTGTCCTCCGCGATTATTTCAATATGGAGATCATCGGGCAAACCATTGACGATGCTGCCGGCGAAGCTTTTGACAAGTGCGCCAAGGTGATGGGACTGCCTTATCCGGGCGGACCGGTTGTCGACCGCCATGCACGCGAAGGCGATTGCAGGGCTTTCCGTTTCAGCAAACCCAATGTCCCAGGGCTCGATTACAGTTTCAGCGGCCTGAAAACCTCGTTCCTGTATACGTTGCGCGACCGGTTGAAGGAAGATATGCAGTTTGTGGAAAAAAATATCCCGGATTTATGCGCATCATTGCAACAGACCATTGTAGATATCCTGATGGATAAGCTCATGAAAGCTTCCGCCGCGACAGGCATTACCGAAGTGGTGATTGCAGGCGGCGTAGCGGCTAATTCCGGCCTGCGCAATGCAATGACCTCCCTGGCCGCAGAGAAAGGGTGGACAGTCCATTTACCCGAGTTCCGCTTTACCACCGATAACGCTGCCATGATCGGCATCACAGGCTATTTTAAGTACCTGGAAGGAATGTTTGCCACCCAGGATGTGGCGCCTGCGGCACGGTGGAGCCCCACCCCAGCCGGGAAACGTCCCTGACGGGACTTTACTCAACGGCGCTAACTTGCCGCTTGTCCAGAAGTCATCGGCAACTGCCTGGGAGTCATCGGCAACTGTCTAGAGATCGTCGACAACTGTCCGGAAATCATCGGAAATTATCTGGAAATCGTCTGATAATTGTTCAGAGGTCGTCAGCAAATGTCCAGAGATCATCGGAAATTATCCAGAAATCATCGGCAACTGTCCGGAAGTCGTCTGGAAATTATACAGTGGTCATCGGAAATTGTCCAGTGATTATCGGCAATTGTCCAGTGGTCACCGGAAACTGTCCAGTGGTCATCGGAAACTGTCCAGTGGTCATCGGAAACTGTCCAGTGATTATCGGCAATTGTCCAGTGGTCATCGGCAATTGTCCAGTGGTCATCGGAAACTGTCCAGTGATCGTCGGCAATTGTCCAGTGATCGTCGGCAACTGTCTAGAGGTCATCAGCGAGTGCCTGGGAATGTTGGGACAGTGGGGACTGATGCCTATTCCATTGTCAGGAAGTCATCGGTAAATGTCCAGAAGTCATCGGCAACTGCCAAGAAGCCATCGGCAATATGATGTTTTTCGTTTTGCAGGGCGTTGCCCAGTCGTGGTCGGAAGATGTAAAAAGCTCTGAAAGAGCGTAATCAATAGCGCAGGGCAACGCCCTGCGGAATGAATACCCCGCAAACGCCAAGCCCTGAAGGGCCTGAAGGGGCGAAATCAATTTTATCCTCAACGCGACAATTTGAATTGTACCCGACAAAATACATTGTTCTATTTGGTTTTTGGTTACTTTTGCATACCTGTTATTCATCATTGGAGCGCTTTATTGGTTCGCACTTCAATATATGGCTTTCAGGATGATGAACAAGTATTTTATTGTTGAAAAAAAGTTTAAATCAGTCTATGGATTTTTTGATAGATAGCCAAACAGTTACGGATTTAGAGATATTTGAAGGTAGAAAAGCAAGAAAATCTGTCTTCAAATTTTTCGACAGGGCGATTTCTTACGGAGGCAGAAGGGAATTGCTTGATATATTCAGCTCCCCCATGTCGGACATCAAAAAAATACGGGATAGACAGGAGTTGATTGTTTATATAAACAAAGAAAATCTTTCCTTTCCCATTGATCAACATTTGCTCGATTTTATTGAGTCCTATTTGCATATACCCGATAAACCTGTTAGGGTTTCACGTGTAAACGCATGGCACAAGTACTTAAAATACAAACTTCAACCAACCAACGAATATTATCTCATACAACGTGGAATCATATATGTAATCGACTTTTTGCAGGATTTGTACAGCATCGTAACAGAAGAGCCAAAACGGGATTTGCCATGTTTATTGGAACAACTGTATAAATTTATCACTGATAGTATTCTGAATACCGAACTTCAACAAATTATCGGGGTCAATACAAAGAAAAAAATTGGCGTGATGAATAGAGAAAGATTCGATTACATTTTTCGTTTTTGTGAATTTAAAAGATTGAAAGATATTTTACAGATATTGTATCAATTAGATGCATTTCAGGCTGTAGCAGCTACAGCGATCGAACTTGGATTGGTGTTTCCTGAATTATCGGATAGTAAAGAAGTAGAAATTAACGGATTGTACCATCCTTTTGTGGAAGATGCCGTATCAAACGATGTCAGATTAAGCGAACGTAGAAATATGTTCTTCGTTACGGGCGCAAATATGTCTGGCAAGTCCACTTTCCTGAAAGCATTTGGGGTGGCCGTTTACCTCGCTCATCTCGGTTTTCCGGTAGCAGCCGCTTCCATGCGAACAGGCGTTTTCAACGGATTGTTTTCCACCATCAACATTACCGACAATCTCTGTACGGGCTACAGTCATTTCTACAGCGAAGTACACCGTGTAAAGAACGTTGCGGAAGAAATCAACCGAACAGGAAATTTAATAGTAATTTTCGACGAGCTTTTCAGAGGAACCAACGTTAAAGATGCTTATGATGCTTCTTTGGCTATTATTTCTGCATTCGCCAAAGTGACCGGCAGTGTGTTTCTTGTATCAACGCATATTATGGAGGTAGCTGACCAGCTCCGTCACATTGAAAACATTCGTTTCGGGTATTTCCACAGCGCAATCGACGGGAAAAAGCCGGTTTACAGCTACCGGCTGCACGAAGGTGTGACGGAAGAGCGGCTGGGAATGCTGATTATTGAAAATGAAAGAATTATTGAGATTATTGAAACCGGAACGTCGAAAACAGTTTGAAAATCTTCGCGGAGATTTGTTGATGTTTCCCGCATTGATTCTATGGACATGAATGCCCTGACGGGCAAACTCCGCGGCCTGTATCCGGTATTCTTTATTTCCAAACCACTCGCTTCTTTTATCATGGAATGTCTGGACAAAATAATTACTTTTGGAAAAAATTTGATCTCTTATTTTTGCCAAACCAATCAAACAATAATCACCATGAAGAATCTTTTTCTCACCTTGACCTTTACAGGGTTGTTTGTGTTCAACATAGCGGCGCAACAAAAGTATGCGGCCAACTGGA
>JAISDP010000116.1 GCA_031264715.1 Bacteroidales bacterium | reverse complement strand
TTTGTATTTGGAGTTTATCGGAAATCCCAATTTTGCTCCGGCGCTTCCATAAAACACAGTAGAAGTTTGAGTTTTAAATAATATCATTACCGGGATATTGAGATATGAGGCGTTTTGCGTCTCATTATAATCCGTATATGATGTTTTGAAAATAAAACTCTCTTCAATTCCTGTTACAGGATGTTCGCCTGTCAATACATTCATATCGCATTGTGCATTATAAAAAGATATTTCAACTCCTGTGTTTAAGCCCCATTGAGGCGAAAACATGTAAGAATAACCAATACCGACACTTCCTCCGATTCCTGATTTATTATCCCCTTCTTTTATTTGGTATTGCAAAGCGGACAATCCAAATCCGCCATGAACAGAAAATTCATGCGGTGAGGATGATTGCATCTTTTTCTGCGCATAAACTTCGTTAAAAGACACAAAGAACATGATGACTAATATGATTCGATTCATTTTTTCAGTTATTAATTTTCAACAATAATTTTTTCGCTTGCAACAGGTTTATTTCCTGCTGTTAAGGACAATACATAAGAGCCTGCCGGTACAGTTATTGTATTTGTTCCCTTTACAGGCTTTGATTTAAAAACAGGCCTGCCTTGCAGGTCATATAAGGTAAGCATTGCGTTGGGCCATTCACTGTCATGCAAATTTACCTCAACCTGAATCACTTGATTATCTTTGGCCGGATTGGGATATGCCTTTAGAGACATAAATTTATTGCTTGCAGACGGCGTATATGGACAGCTTGGAGCATGAATCCCGGTTGTTGTTGTAAGCGCCACATGGTATGATGAAGATGTGCTTAGCCCTCCCGTTTCTCTAATATATCCCTGTGTCTCGCCGGATAATAAAACATCATTCTTATACCACTGATAATTAGCAAAAGAATAACCTCCATTATTTTGCGGATTGTTAATGACTGACAGGACATCATCCCAGCGAGTGATCAGAACATTATCAAATGGACGGATGACATTTAATGTATAAGTTGTTGATTCGCCGGATGACGATGATACAACAATATTTACCGGATAATTACCTGCTTGAGGAATATTCAAATTATAACTTCCGCCGGTTTCGTTATTTATGGTTACAGTTGCGTTAGCGCTTGCTGCAACAATACCTAAAGCTGATTTCCCACACGAAGCCGTATACCGGTAAACTGTTTGTCCCGGAATAAGATTTATCGGCTGGCCGTCAACTAAAAGACCAAGCAATACCCCGTCTTCGGAACCGGATATATTATCATTAACGGTTACAAAGATTAAGCCTTCCGCCTGTACATAATTAATATCGGAAGGCGTAAATACAACGATCTGTTGATTGATACCCACACCCGGCTTTAATGCCGGATATTTGAATTCAAAAATACCGGGGACAGGCGCCGATCCGTCACTTAATACAGACTCGTTTAATGTTTGCCCGTATTTAATTGGAGATGCGGATGGCCAAAGGATATTTGCGGGAGGTATCAATGCTTTACTGACTGCCCAAGTCCCGTTGATCCGCTGGTTGATCCGATAATTATTGTTTGTAAGCGTGCCCTCAACTGTTAACGTATAAGCGCCGGCAGGTGAAGCGGAATTGATTCCAAAGCTGTTCGTCAATCCTGAGAGGACGTCTGCTGTCTCTCCATATTTTAACTCTGTAGCTGAAATTCCCGGATTGATCGGGGTCTCGCCATAAACAGAATTGCCTCCTTTGGCAATGACACTGATATTGGCGGGTGATACGGTGATGGTCTGTTGAACAGCATCACTTGTATAATTCGGGTCATCATCAGCCACTTTTGCAGTAATGGTCGCCTGGCCTGCCTTGTGTATGGTAGCTGTGTTTCCTGCAATCGACAGAATTGCCGGATCATTGGATGTATAGTTAATCCTGCCTGCTTGAGGCGATGATGTTGCATTTATTGCAAATGAAGGGTCTCCATATGTCTTGCCGGGAATGGAAAGGTTTAAGGTTACCGGTGTTTTGATAATCATATCTACCAGTACATCTACTTCTTCTTTGAAACCGCCATGTGGAGAAAATACAGAAACAGCCGTGCGTCCTTTATTTTTTGCGGTGATTGTTCCATCGTCCTCCACAGTTGCAATATTTTTATCGGCCGATAAATAATATAAAAAAGAGTTATTCGGATTTTTATTGATCGGCTCTACGGAAATTGTTAGTGTTTTAGATTTGCTATCGGTCAAATTCAAACTGACCTGTACGGGTGTCGCACTTACTTTTGTAACATACTCCATCACTGTCCCTTTTAATTGAGGAAAAGGTACGCCCTGTTGCATTTCCCAAGTATTTGTAAAATCAAAATTGGTATAGCTGTTTTGATGGCACATTTGGGTATATGTCAGAACGGTAGTACCTTGACTTATTCCATAGCCTATTCCATTAGCACAGCTTAAATCAAGATAATAACAGTTAGAAATCGAACCGGGATTTGAACCTGCAATTGCGCCTTTAGTACCGTCTGATTGAATAAATCCTGTATTATAGCAGGTCACAGCAGATTCATTACTTCCGGCAATACCTCCGGAAGTAGAAGTTACGTTATCTCCACTGCTCCTTGCAGTAATATTACCTGAATTTGCACACAAACTAACTGCCGCAGCCTCCCCTGCTATACCTCCGGCATATGCTGTTGCTGCATATGTATTGCTTCCCGACCTGTACACAGAAGAAATAACATTACCAAAATTATAGCATTTTTCTATATTCCCCCCCGTGCCGGCAATACCACCAGCATATGAAGAATAATAGCCTGAAGATGCTTCAATGGTTCCATAATTAATGCATGAGACAATTTTCCCATTACCCTTACCGGATATACCGCCTGATATAGTTTGGCCCGCGCCCGCGCTGTTAACAGATACATTTGTGTAATTAACACACGAGTTAATAACACTGTTGTTTTCACCGGCAATGCCTCCTACTACTACATTAGATGTTATTTCTGAAGTATTTTTACAATTATCTATATTACCAGAATTGCTCCCAACTATGCCTCCACCACTGTGACTGTAAGACAGGCTACCAAAAACAGAACAATTTTTTATGTTACCGGTAGATGTATTGTTTCCAGCAATGCCACCACTACTACCACTATTACTATCAATCGAAAAATTATTACCAAGGCAATTATCTATTGTTCCGGAGTTTAATCCTGCAATCCCTCCACAATATGCCGCCGAATATGAACCCAGGATTACAAAATTATTATCCTGACATGTACAATTCTCAACTATACCGTTATTTTCTCCAACAATACCCCCAACACGACCCTCAGTATGATTGTTAACACCGGCACCAGATATTTTAGAATTTTTATTTGTACAATTTGAGATTACTCCCCCAATATTAATGGCTGCAATGGAACCACAATTTCCATATGAAAAAGCAATATCACAATGATCTAAATTCAAATTTTTGATCAAACCATTGTTGCCAACACTCCCAAATAGTCCATAATATGAATAATTATTACCTCGAATATACAAATTACTTATCGTCTTGTTATTTCCATCAAATGAGGAGCCGGCAGCACTAGGTTGCCAACCAGTTGATGGTCTTATATACCCTCCATAATGATTCGGGTTATCATAGTCTAAATCGTTATTTAATTTGAAGTGTTTACCCCCACCATATAAAGAAATTGACGCTAACTCATTCCATGTAGTAATGATATACGGATCGTCAACTGTCCCGGAACCTCCTGAAAATTGTGCATTTAAGTTATTTATGATATAAATACACAAAACAATAAGTAATACTCGTTTTTTAAACATGATATATAATTTTAATTTATTTTTATTTCTTATTCTTATTGACCCTGTCAGCAGCTACGCAGCCTGACAGGTCGGCGCGTTGCGCCGATGCTGGGAGCAGCGCCCGACCTGTCAGGGTCAAAACCGCAAATATTCCTACCATACATTTCGTATGTGCTTTGCCTGTCAGGGCATTCATATCCATAGAATCGATGCGGAAAACATCCGCCAGTCTCCGTAGGAGATTCATCATATGAAACCCCATACGGGGTTTTGATCCGGCGGCGGTGCATCTTTTTTCTATTGATATGGTTTCCCTGACGGGAAACATGCCATCCCTGCCGGGACTTTTTTGAATTTTGAATTGTCGTTGCCGTTGCGTTGTAGAGACGCGATGCATCGCGTCTCTACGCACAGGGATGTTGAAACGTTGCCCGTCAGGGCATTCATATCCATAGAATCGATGCGGAAAACATCTGCCACTCTCCGTAGGAGATTCACCATGTGAAACCCCATGCGGGGTTTTGATCCGGTGGCGGTGCATCGTTTCCCTGACGGGAAACAATGTTGGTTTGACCTTGACGGGATTTTCGCCGAATGATGAAATATTTTCTACCGATATGCCATCCCTGACGGGATTTTTTTGTTTTCCGATGATTATATCTCTACCAATATTACATCCCTGACGGGATTTCATCGTTCGGCTAAAGCCCCGTCTATTGGTAGACCCCTTCAGGGCCTTCAGGGACATCATATTGATAGAAGACATCATAATTGGTAGCCCCGTTAGGGGCAATATATTGGTAGAAGACGACCGATATGCCGTCCCTGACGGGGGTGGAAATGCGGTGTGTTGCGTTGCCGTTGCGTTGTAGAGACGCGATGCATCGCGTCTCTACGCACGGGGATGTTGAAGCATTGCCCGTCAGGGCATTCATATCCATAGAATCAATGCGGAAAACATCAACCAATCTCCACAGGAGATTCATCATCTGAAACCCCATACGGGGTTTTGGCCTGGCGGCGGTGCATATTTTTCCTACCGACATGTCATCCCTGACGGGACTTTTCCAATATGCCATCCTGACGGGTTCTACCAATATGTCGTCCTTGACGGAATTTTTACGTTGCATTGCGAAATCCTGTAAATCCTTTAATCCTGTAAATCCCGGTTCAGACTGTTTTCAAATCCGAACAGCGTATAGTCCACCAGGATATTACCGGTGGTGTCGTACGTGTCCTGCTTATCGCGCGTACCGTGCGGATAGTGTTCGGCGCGGTTGAGCGTCGCCTGCCAGTAGCCGACGAGGTCGTCTTTGTTGGCGCGCAGTTTTTGCCGGAGCAGGGAAACGGCCACGCCACCGACGGCGATCACGCCCGACAGTATGGGATTGGTTACCAGCAGCGCGGTTTCCGCAGCGGCAAACAGTCCCTTGAAAGCGTCGCTGTCGAGTACCTTGTCGGCGTCGAGGGCAAAACTGCGGACGTCTTCGTCCGATTCAATCATCCACAGCCGCATATCAAGTCCGGCGGGGATAGAGTCGGACGAGAAGATCACCAGCCCCGAGTCGCCAAACAGCAAGGTCTGGTTGTCCTTCACGCCGTTGACTTCGAGGTACGAGCTTTGCGCCGGGAGTCCGGCTTCGGCAAGCACGGCGTCCAGCAGACGCTGCCTGCGCGCGGCGGCGTCGGGCAGCGCCATGAGTTCCGAAATGGCAACGCCGTCCGTCTGCGCCGGTTTCGCCGACAGAGCGAAAGGCTTGACATAACTGTAAATCTGCATCTCGGCGCGGTTGAACAGCCCGAGAAAACCTTCGCGGTTATTGAATACTTTGATTTTATTGATTCTTACGTAAAACATGGTTAAAATTTTGAATTTTGAATTTTGAATTGACCCTGTCAGCGGTGGAATTTACGTTGGCTTTTGAATTTAAAATTCTTTTGACGCCGGTAGGCGTCGCATATGGATAACCCCGTGCAAGCCGCAGACGCAGCTCGGGGCAGAGACCGGCGCCCTCCCATTCGAACTGCGTAGCTGTTCAACCCCTTCCGGGGTTGCGGGAAAGCGCTGTGCGCCGTATCCCCGGGCTGCGCTGCGCTTGCCCGGGGTTATCGACATCAGATGCCTTCCGGCATCAAATTGCGTCGTGTCCGACCTGACAGGGTCGTTAGACCTGTCAGGGTCAACAGGCGTCAAACAGAGGTACGGAAATCGGTAAAATTTCCTTATTGATGATCTATTTTTAGCAAACATAAAACATTATTGTGAATAAATCGCCCGTTGATCCTTCGGTGTGCCTTCGGTGTGTCTTCGGTGATCCTTCGGTGTGCTTCGCTTCGTCATCATGTTAAACTAATTCTTCCGATCCTTCCACTACATTACCGGGCAAATCGGATACCGAGACAACTATTTTGCCGTAATGAAACAGGTTGTTATCCTGTTTGGCGGCGTAAGTCCACAGGTATCCCGAAATATCGGGAGTTGCAGGGCCTTCCTCTATCACCGTCCCGTCGGCGGCAATGATCCCGACACGCACATATTTAATCATCGCGTCGTCCTCGACTTCAATTCTGATCGTGTCGCCGGCCTGTCCGGAATAGTCCGACAGGTCGATGCGCCGGATCTCCGGTACATGGAGAAAATCGGCTACCGCGGCAATAAATGGAGTTTTGCCTTTCTTGCCGGCAATTTTATCGTAAACCTCTTTCGTTTCGGGCGATTCGACCGCCGACCTCGCATAAATCACCGCCTGCCGGAACCGCCGGCGCTGCTCTGCCTGTTTTTCCGATACCTTCTTCGGCGGTTCCGGAACTTTTGATATGACGGTTTTACCGTCCACTTGACGAAATACCAGCAAATCGCCGATCTTTCCGCTCAACCCGTGGGTTACCACATTTCCTTTCTGCTTTGCCATGATTCTAAACTTTTAAAAATGAATATGATATGTATAAAAATAAAAAGCCGCAACATCGTATGATACGATATTGCGGCGGTATAATGATTTTGAAAAATATTTGCTAAACCTCGCGCGCGCGCATATTATAATTATGTAAGTCTCTCTCTCTCTCTCTCTCTCTCTCTCTCTCTCTCTGCAAAGATCGTGCCATCCGGTGATTTACCGAACGTTACGCCGGAAATTCCGGGCGCCGTTTGCAACAAATTTTCGCAAGATTTCGACATTTTTAGAGATATTTTTTGAATCAAAAACGGGACAAATGTAAATTGTTTTTTTGAACAAAACAAAAAAAAGATTGTTGAAGGAGGTTAAGGGAGAATTTTTTGATGAGTTGACCCTGACAGGTCTATCGACCCTGTCAGGTCGTTTTACGTAAGCTCATGCATACCAACCTGTCAGGCTGCGTAGCTGCCGGCAGGGTTGGAACCGTTTCTACCGACATGCCGTCCCCGTCAGGGACTTTGCTACATACCGCCGGCATGTCGGGCTGCATTGTAGAGCGTGATGCCTCGCGTCTTTGCCGGCAGGGTCAACGAAAACGGCTGCGATGATTCCGCTCTCCGGTTATTTTAGCGGTTGTATCTTTTTCAGGAAAGCGTCGCGATACATGTCGCTGATGGTGATGCTGTGCTGCCCGATCCTGATGCGGCTCTTTTCGATAATGTCGATCTTATTCAATGCCACGATATATGACCGGTGTACCCGTATGAACCGGTCGGCAGGAAGGCCCAGCTCCAGGGCACGCAAACTGAGCAGCGAAAGAACAGGTTTATCCGTAGTGTGCAACTTTACATAATCTTTTAAACCTTCAATAAAAAGAACATCATCTACACTGATACGGATAGTTTTATAGTCGGATTTGATGAAAATAAAGTCCCGGTTCTGCGTCTCGCTCTGTGCAGGCATATGTGCCGGCACATGCAGCCTGATCTGTTCGCGCACCTTATTGACCGCCTTCAGGAACCGCTCGAATGAAAAGGGTTTGAGCAGGTAATCCACCGCTTCCAGGTTGAACGCGTCGACAGCATACCGTTCCTGCTCCGAAACAATGATGGAATGGGGCCTGTGCCGCAAACTGCCAAGAAACTCCAAACCTGTCAGCACGGGCATCTCAACATCGGTAAAAATCAAATCGACCTCTTCCTTGTCGATAAACTCGATGGCATTGAAAGCATTGTCGAAAGTTTTAAGCAACTCAAGAAAAGGAACTTTTGCAATGTTGTTTTCTATAATTTCCAAATCATGGGCATTATCATCTATGGCAATACAACGGATCATAAATCATATGTTTTCAACCGCAATTTTACGACAATATTTTGAAAAACAATTGCAGGTTGTTGATAAAATACGTATTTTGGACGCATCAATTAAATTATCAAAGATCGGATCATGAACAAAATACAGGTAGGATTAGCATCATTCGGCATGTCGGGAATGGTTTTTCATGCGCCCATTCTGACTCATCACCCGGGTTTCAGGATGACCAAAATAGTGGAACGCAGCAAAAACGAAGTAAATAAAATTTACCCTGATATTACTTCGGTACGTTCGTTCGACGAATTGCTGGACGATGACAACATCGAACTGGTAGTTGTTAATACACCCGACCACACACATTTCGAATATGCCCGCAAAGCGCTCGAAGCAGGCAAGCACGTGATTGTTGAAAAACCGTTTACGCGCACCATCGGGCAGGGCGAGGATCTGCTGAACCTTGCCGACCGGCAAAACAGGATGTTGAGCGTTTTCCAGAACCGTCGCTGGGACGGCGACTTCCTTACAGTTCGTAAGATAATCGACAGCGAGTGGCTGGGGAGGCCTGTGGAATTCGAATCGAATTACATGCGTTATCGCAACTTTATACAACCCGGCACGTGGAAGGAGTCGGCCGTACAGGGCATTGGGATCACCTATAACCTGGGTTCGCACATGATTGACCAGGCTGTGACGCTGTTCGGCATGCCCGATGCGGTGTGGGCCGACATCGACAGCATGCGCACGGGTAGCGAGATCGACGATTATTATATCATCAAGCTGATGTATCCCGAAATAAAAGTAGTGCTGAAGGCAAGCTACCTGGTTCGCGAAGAAGGCCCACGGTACACGCTGCACGGTACCAACGGCTCGTTCCTGAAATATGGCATCGATCCGCAGGAAGAAATGTTAAAACGCGGCGGCAACCCGTCGATGCCCGGCTGGGGGAAGGAGCCCGAAGACCGGTGGGGTATATTGAATACCGAAATCAACGGGGTACACATACGTGGCAGAGTGGAAACCGTTGCCGGGAACTACGCCGCCTATTACGATAATATCTACGATGTGTTGCGCAACCGCGCCGAACTGGAAGTGTCGCCCGAACAGGCGCTCAATGTGATCCATCTCATCGAAGCAGCCATGGAAAGTAGCCGCAACGGGCAAAGCGTTGAAATAGGATAAACAGGCACAAAGCGTCTCAATTAGGAACAATCGAGAAATTCTATGGATGATTTGAAATACAAAATCGGTATCGGACTGATTCCGGGTGTCGGCGATATACTGACCAAGAAGCTGATTTCGTATTGCGGCGGCGTAGAGGCTGTATTCAGGGAAAAGAAGGCGGCTCTGATTAAAATCCCCAATGTGGGCGAGGTACTGGCTAATTCCATAGCAAACCATGATGTACTGGCAAAAGCCGAAAAGGAAGTGGATTTTATCTTCAAGCATCATATCAGCTATTCCTTTTATTTGGATGACGACTACCCTGTACGCCTGAAAAACTGCCTCGATTCGCCCGTTATCTTCTTCTACAAAGGCGATGTGGATTTCGAATGTCCGAAGATTGTGAGTATTGTAGGGACGCGCCAAGCCAGTTCATACGGGAAAGATATCTGCAACCGGCTGGTTGACGAATTGTATCAGCGCAATCATCACCCTGTCATCGTAAGCGGGCTGGCTTATGGTATCGATATCTGCGCGCACAAAGCCGCTTTACGCAACGGGCTGCTTACTGTTGCCGTATTGGGGCACGGGCTGGCGCAAGTATATCCGGCGGCACATGCTGCTACAGCCCGTGAAATAACCGGGCAGGGAGCTTTGCTCACCGAATTCCTGAGCGACAGCCCCATCGACCGCAATAATTTTGTCCGTCGCAACCGGTTGATTGCCGGTTTAGCCGATTTGACTGTCGTTGTAGAATCGAATATACGCGGCGGGGCTTTGATCACCGCCGATATTGCCAATTCGTATAACCGCGACGTGTTTGCCTGTCCCGGTCGCTTAACGGACGAAAGGTCCGCCGGCTGCAACTGGCTGATCAAAACGAACAAGGCCAACCTGCTGCAGTCAGTTGCCGACATCGAATACCTGATGGGTTGGGACAACGGTCAAAAAACGCCTGTGCAGCGGGAACTGTTCCCGGTAATATCGGCTGAGGAAGAAACCGTTCTGCGAGCGTTAAAGGAAAGCGGCGAATGTCCCATCGACACCCTGGGCATTGCCCTGCAAATGCCGGTCAGCAAGGTGTCGACACTGCTCTTGAGCCTGGAACTGAACGGACTGGTACACAGTCTGCCGGGAAAAGTATATAAAGCAGTGTGAGACGGATCATCAAGCCGTTAGCGACGGATAAGACTTATCACTGCTGTCCGGTAAAATTTTATATTGCACCCTACTCATGCCCGGCTTTTACTTTTTGCCTGATAACTGTTTCCCTATCGCCGCGGCAGCCTGCCGTCCCGAGAAAATAGCCCGTACCACCAGCGAAGCGCCCAAGGTTACATCACCGGCCACAAATACCTTATCGACCGACGAACGCGCAGGCGCCGCACAAACTACATTGCCGCGGCTGTCGTATTTCACGCCCAGGCTGTCGAGCAGTCCTTCGTGTACCGGATGTACAAAACCCATCGAAAGCAGTATCAAGTCGGCCTTGATGGTTTCCGTCCTGCGGGTTTCCTTCATCACCATGCGGCCGGTATTGTCTTTCGTCCATTCTACTTCGGCTACTTCCACTCCGGTAACTTTGCCGCCCTCGCCGGTAAACCTTTTGGTAGCGAGGTTCCAGCGACGCGTGCATCCTTCGAGGTGCGAACTGGATGTTTTCAGGACATTGGGATATGCAGGCCAGGGTGTGTCGGGGTTGTAATGTTCGGGAGGCTTCGGCAGTATCTCTATTTGCGTGATCTGCCCGGCTCGATGCCTGACTGATGTTCCCACACAGTCGGAACCGGTATCGCCGCCGCCAATTACCAGCACATGCTTGCCTTTGGCCGAGATACGCTCCTTTTCGGGAAGATTGTACCCGGCTACGATGCGATTTTGTTGCTGCAACAGTTCCAATGCAAAATGTACGCCTTTCAGGTCGCGGCCTTCTACCGGCAAGTCGCGGGGCTGTCCCGCACCGATGGCAAGACACACGGCGTCAAACTCCTTGAGCAACTGCTCGTGCCTGATGTCTGCGCCCACATGCACGCCCGTTTTGAATGTGATGCCTTCGGCGCACAGTATTTCCAGCCGGCGGTCGATCACTTCCTTGTTAAGTTTGAAATCGGGAATGCCAAACCGCAACAGCCCGCCGATGGCTTCGTCTTTTTCGAAAACCGTCACGTTATGTCCCTGCTGATTGAGCATATCGGCGGCGGCCAGTCCGGCCGGCCCCGAACCTACTACGGCTACTTTCCAGCCGGTGCGCCAGTGCGGAACACGGGGTTTGACATATCCTTCCGCGAAAGCGTGTTCTACAACTGCCGCTTCGTTCTCGCGGATCGTCACCGGCTCGCCGGTAAGCGCCAGCACACAGCTTTTTTCGCAAAGGGCAGGACACACGCGCCCGGTAAATTCAGGGAAATTGTTGGTGGCGCCCAGACGCTCGTAGGCCTCCAGCCACTTGCCTTTCGAGAGAGAATCCTGCCACTCGGGCATGCGGTTGGCAATGGTGCAGGCCCAGTGACAGAAGGGTACGCCGCAGTCCATGCAGCGCGATGCCTGTAAAATACGGTCGTCGCTGTGCAGGGTCTGCTCCACTTCGCCAAAATCGGCGATACGCTCTAACACGGGACGGTAGCCTGCTTCCTTACGGGGAACGGTTAAAAATGCTTTCGGATTACCCATTATTATATATTGTATATTTTTGATTTGCGGTTTGACATTTTAATAATCGTACTCTACTTGTGCGATTTTCTTTTTGATCGCTTCCATTGCTTCATCCTGGAGTACCTTCTTGTACTCTATCGGCATCACTTTCAGGAACCATTTCAGGTATGTATCCCAGTCGTCAAGAATACGGTATGCCAACGGACTTTGCGTGTAATGCGCATGTGCCGAAATGAGGTGGTAAAGCTCCTGGCTGTCGGTGCGGTCTTCGATCAGCGAGAGTTCCACCATCTCCATGTTGCAGAAATAATCGAATGTGCCGTCGGGGTCAAGCACGTACGCAATGCCGCCGCTCATACCCGCCGCAAAGTTCTTACCCGTTGGACCAAGCACCACCGTACGTCCGCCGGTCATGTACTCGCAGCAATGGTCGCCGGTACCTTCTACTACGGCTATGGCGCCGCTGTTGCGTACACAGAAACGTTCACCCACGCGCCCGTTAAGGTATACATCGCCCTTGGTGGCGCCGTACAACAGGGTGTTGCCTGCAATGATATTCTGTTCGGGAGCATAAACAGTACCTTTGGGTGGAGTCACTACGATACGTCCGCCCGACAAGCCTTTGCCGAGATAATCGTTCGCTTCGCCTTCCAGACGGAAAGTGATGCCCGAAGCCAGGAAAGCTCCGAAACTTTGTCCGGCCGATCCTTTAAACTCTGCGATAATGGTTTCGGTTGGAAGCCCGGCATCGCCGAAACGTTTGGCAACTTCGCCGGAGAGCATTGCTCCTGTGGCACGGTCAGTATTGGCAATGACTGCGCTCATTTCTACGGGAAGCGACTTTTCAAGCGCCGGACGAGCCTTGCGTATCAGTTCATGGTCGAGTACCTCGTCAATTTTGTGATCCTGGGGTTTGACACATCGCAGGCTGGCTGTTCCTTGCGGGAAATACAGCAACTTGCTGAAATCAAGCTTCTGCGCTTTCGGATGGCCGTCGAACCGCCGGATTTCCAGCAGGCCGGTTTGCCCTACAATCTCGTCGATGCTGCGGAAACCCATTGTTGCAAGATGTTCGCGTACTTCGCGGGCAAGGAAAGTCATGAAATTCACCACGTATTCATACTTTCCCTTAAACCGTTGACGCAGGCGTTCATCCTGCGTAGCAACGCCCACAGGACAGGTATTCAGATGGCATTTCCGCATCATCACGCAACCCAGCACGATCAGGGCGCTGGTGGCAAAACCGTATTCTTCTGCGCCAAGCAGGGCGGATATGATGATGTCCTTGCCGGTTTTGAGCTGTCCGTCGGTTTGCAGACGCACCTGTCCGCGCAGGTTGTTCATTACCAGCGTCTGTTGTGTTTCGGCCAGGCCCAGTTCTCCCGGCATACCGGCATGTCGGATGGAGCTTACAGGGCTGGCGCCGGTACCGCCTTCGCCGCCGCTGATGACAATCAGGTCGGCTTTGGCCTTGGCTACGCCCGCAGCAATGGTACCCACGCCGCTTTCGGACACCAGCTTGACGCTAATGCAAGCCTGCGGATTGATATTTTTCAGGTCGAAGATCAGTTGCGCCAGGTCTTCGATGGAATAGATGTCATGATGGGGCGGCGGCGATATGAGCGTGATTCCCGGCAATGAGTGGCGCGTGGCCGCAATGATCCTGTCCACTTTGAAACCCGGTAACTGTCCGCCTTCGCCCGGCTTTGCCCCCTGTGCAATTTTTATCTGTAATTCGTCGGCATTGACCAAGTATTCGGCTGTTACGCCAAATCGCCCCGAAGCAACCTGTTTGATGGCGCTGCGGCGGTTGAGGCCATCCTCGCCCGTATGGAACCGCTTGGGGTCTTCGCCGCCCTCGCCGGTATTGCTCCGTCCGTGCAGGATATTCAGCGCTATGGCCATCGCTTCGTGCGCTTCCTTACTGATGGAACCAAACGACATGGCGCCCGTGACAAACCGCCGCGTAATAGCCTCTACAGGCTCCACTTCGGCAATGTCGATGGGATTGCGCTTGAAATCGAGGAAGTCGCGCAGGAATACAGGATTCTGTTTCTTGTCGACAATTGAGGTATACTCCTTAAACTTATCGTAATCGCCCAAGCGGACGGCTATTTGCAGTTTCGAGATTGTTTCGGGGTTCCAGGCATGGTATTCGCCATCGCGACGATAGGAATAGAGGCCGGAAGGCTCCCTTCTCCTGTCTTCCCCGTAAGGGAGAGCAGTAGCGTCCGTCGCCGGATGCGTTGCGCCTGCACTGTCGCCGTGCAGCCCCGTCCCTCTCTCCTGCGGGGAAGGGGGCAGGGAGGAGCGGCTGTGCCGGAATAAAACATCAGCCGCTATCTCTTCGAGGTCTATTCCCCCAATACGCGACACCATGCCGCGGAAATAACGGTCGAGAAGCCTCTGGCTAAGTCCTACCGCTTCGAAAATCTGCGAACCGCGATAACTGCGCAGGGTCGATATGCCCATTTTCGACAATACTTTAAGCATTCCCTTATTGACGGCCTTGATATAATTCTTTTCCGCCGTAGCATAGTCCAACTGTATCTCATGCCTTTTCACAAGATCGTCCAGCACGGCAAAGGACATGTAAGGATTTACGCCGCTGGCTCCGAAGCCGAATAATAACGCAAAATGCATCACTTCGCGCGGTTCAGCGCTTTCCACGATGATGGCCGTTTGCATGCGTTTGCGCTTGTCGATCAGGTAGTGATGCACCGCCGAGAGCGCCAGCAGCGATGGTATGGCAGCCTGGGAAGCGTTTACTCCGCGGTCGCTCAGTATGATGTAATTGTAACCGTCGTCCACCGCTTTCTCGGCATCACGGCAAATCTTGGACAATGCCTGCTCCATACTTTTGGATTGCCCGGCAGTATCGAAAAGCGCAGGCAGTGTCAGCGTGCGGAATCCCTTATAACCCAGGTGCCGGAGAATATCCAGGTCGCGGTTGTTGATCACCGGGCTGGTGAGCTTCACCATCTTGCAGAGGTCGGGCGAAGGTTCCAGCAGGTTTGTTTCCTGGCAGCCGATGTACAGCGACAGCGACATCACCAGTTCCTCGCGGATGGGATCAATGGGCGGGTTGGTTACCTGCGCGAACAACTGCTTGAAATAACCGAACAGGAGCTGCGGCTTATCGCTGAGCACGGCCAGCGGAGTGTCGTTTCCCATTGAACCGACAGGTTCCTTACCTTCCCGCCCCATCGGGATAATGATCCGTTCAATGTCCTCCAGCGTGTAGCCGAATACCTGCATCAATTCGGGAAACTGCTCCACGCTTTGCTTTATGGTTCGCCCCGACGATATGTCCGATAATACGATGCGGTTTTTCGACAGCCATTCGCGATACGGACAGGCAAAAGCCAGCGACTCTTTCAATTCGGTATCATAATACACCTTTCCCTTGTGCGTATCCACCATCAGCATTTTGCCCGGCTGCAACCGGCCGCGTTCCGTGATTTCCGATGCATCGAAAGGCAGCACGCCGGCTTCGGAAGCAACAACCATCACGCCCCCGTTGGTGATGAGGTAGCGCGCAGGACGCAAGCCGTTCCGGTCGAGCATACCGCCGGCATAACGGCCGTCAGTGAAAAGCAGTGTAGCCGGGCCGTCCCACGGCTCCATCAGGATACTGTGGTACTCGTAAAATGCTTTCAAATCCTCGGAAATCGGATTTTTAGCATTCCAGCTTTCCGGGACAAGCATCGCTAAAGCATGTGGCAGAGTCATACCCGACATCACGAAAAATTCGAGGACATTGTCCAGCGAAGCGCTGTCGCTCATACCTGCCTGTACAATGGGAAAAATATCATCCGTTTTACCCAGTGCATCAGCATGAAGGATGCTTTCGCGCGCCTCCATCCAGTAACGGTTGCCCCGTATGGTGTTGATTTCGCCGTTGTGACCCAGCAAACGGAACGGCTGCGCCAAATCCCACGATGGAAAGGTGTTGGTGCTGAATCGGGAATGTACCAGCGCCAGCCCGCTGGTGAAATACGGATTGGCGAGGTCGGAAAAATAGTAACGCAACTGCGTGGAGGTAAGCATACCCTTGTATACAAGCCGCTGTGTGGACAGGCTGACAATATAGAAACTGCGCTTGTGCGCCAGCATGGATTTAAGCACTTTCTTCTCCATTTTCCGCCGGGCGATATAGAGTTTCCGCTCCAGTTCGGCGGTCGAACTGTCGCCGTTGGTAACGAATATTTGCTTGATCACAGGTTCGTTGGCGCGGGACATTTCGCCCAGTATGTCGCTGTTAACCGGGACGTCGCGCACGGCTAACAGGTGAAGCCCTTCGTTTTTGAGGGTGTCGCGTATCACGGTGAGGCACTGTTCCGCCTGCTCCTTTTCCCGGGGCAGAAATACCAGGCCTGTGCCGTATTTGCCCTTCTCGGGAACGGGAATACCCTGCAACAGGATAAATTCGTGCGGTATCTGTACCGTAATGCCTGCACCATCGCCGGTTTTGTTGTCGGCGTTTTCAGCGCCGCGGTGCAACATGTTTTCCAGTATCTGTAACCCCTTTTCCACAATGTCGTGCGACTTGTCGCCGGTGATGTTTACCAGCAAACCAACGCCACAGGCATCGTGCTCGAAATCGGGATGGTAAAGCGTATTCATGAATTAAGAATTAAGAATTAAGAATTAAGAGTGAAGGGTTTTATGCTGCCACCATTCACTTTTTACAATTTATATATCTAAACTAAAACGGTACAAAAATACGACAGTTTGATATTAAAAATCAAATTTATATTTCAATTTATTATCAATAATTACAATTTTATTTTAAAATGAAATTAAATGCGTTTCTGAATAAATAGATTATAACAAAAAGGCGCTTCAAGGATCATGTTTCGTTATAAATTGTAAGATGTATTCTTTCGTTTCGTCTTCGCTTGCCACTTTTTGTGGTGGATTTGAAAGGACAAAGTCGCCAACTTATTTTTTACCGCCACTAAACTATTGTTATATTGTATTGTAGTTAAAATTTCTTAATTTAGGTAAAAACGAAATGTATGGCCTGATTATTGTATTCCCTAATTCGAAAGTTTTTATTTTCATGAGGCCAGTTTTGATATGTTAGACAGACAAAAAATAATGAGTATGATGAAGCAGTATTTTCTATCCATTATCGTGATTTGCGTGTTTTGTTTGACTTTTTTGCCTTTACATGCAGTCAGTGTTTACGGTTTTTCTATCCGGGAGGACAGTACAGGTCAGAGCAATCGATTGATAGCAGATGCACAAGCAAATAAGCCATTCGTGTTGCAAAATTCTACCGAAAAGAAATTAAAGGCATATCCTAATCCTATCAGCCGGGGCGCACTCCTTACTATCGAAATACCGGACTATCGCAGCGAAATGACAGTTTTCCTGTACAATACGGTTGGCAAAGTGATCCAGACGTTCAAAACTTCCGACAAAAAAGTGGAATTTAATGCTCCGGACATCAGTGGTATCTACCTGTTGCGGTTTGTTGAGAAACAAAAAGTAGTTGCCGTCGAGAAAATTGTCGTAAAAGAATAAACTTTTTTTGGGAACAAAATAACTTAGTTGTAATTTTGTATTCTATAATAAAGCTTCTTCTGCAACGCGTGTTGTGGAGGAATGTTGTTTGATGATAGCTTAGTAAATAACAGTTGTAATCAATAAAAAATTAAATAAAAATGGCAGTAGAAATAAATGAACGCAATTTCGAGGAACTTGTATTGAAATCCGATAAGCCGGTTATGATTGACTTTTGGGCTGAATGGTGTGGCCCATGCCGTGCAATAGCGCCTTATGTAGAGCAAATTGCAACGGAATACGAAGGTAAAGCGGTTGTCGGCAAGGTGGATGTCGAACAGTGTCCCGATATTACAAACAAATACGGTATCCGTAATATTCCCGCGATATTGTTTTTCAAGGGCGGCGAACTGGTCGATAAACAGGTGGGCATGACCAGTAAAGCTGCATTGGCCGAAAAGTTAGACACATTGTTGTAAATTTTTGAGGCGTATCCTGTTATCCGGATACGCCTTCTCATGCCCATACCAGGTGAAAAAAATTATCATCCTGCTCATCGCCTTTGCGGGAAGTTTGCTGTTTTCGTGCAGGGAATCCGCTAGATATATCAGGCACGAGGGATTTACGCAAGGCACTTATTACAGGGTTACTTACGAAATTCCCAAAGGTATCGATGTCGATACCTTCAGGACTTACGAAAAAGAAATTGTCCAACTGCTCCACGATTTCAGTGCATCCCTGTCCATTTACGATCCCAGCTCGTTAATTTCGCACATTAATCGGAACGATCCTGCAGCGACAGTCGATGATTACTTCCGCACGGTATTCAACAAATCGGCTGAGGTTCACAAAGCTTCGGACGGGGTTTTCGACATTACCATTGCGCCGATTGTCAACTTGTGGGGCTTCGGGTTTACGTCCGACAGTCCCGAAATGAATCCTGAAAAGATTGACAGCCTGTTGCAATACGTGGGGATGCCTAAAATACGTATTGAGGGCGACACGGTGGTGAAAGATTTGCCGGGGGTAATGCTCGACGTGAATGCCATTGCCAAAGGCTACTCGGTGGATGTAGTAGCCGACTTCCTCAAAAAGAAGGGATGCCGTAATTACCTGGTGGATATAGGCGGCGAATGTCTGGCGCAGGGAGTGAATACTTCCGGCGACATCTGGCGTGTAGGCGTGGAACGGCCGGCTGAACATGCTGCATACGGAGAAGACTACCAGGCCATAGTGCGCCTCAATAACCGGAGTATGGCCACATCGGGCAACTACCGGCGCTTCTTCGAGATCGACGGCGTTAAATACGCCCACACCATCGACGTAAAAACCGGTTATCCTGTCAGGCACAACCTGCTGAGCGCCACCGTTATTGCCGACGATTGCATGACCGCCGATGCATGGGCGACCGTATGCATGGCTTCCGGACTGGATAAAAGTATTGAAATCCTCCAGCAACATCCTGAATTTGAGGCGCTGCTTATTTACAGCGATGAGAAAGGCAATTACAAGGCGTATGCTACCAAGGGGTTGGATGCCATCACGGTGCAATGACCGAATCGTTGAACGACTAAATAATTGATTTTATTTTCGGTTAACAATAAAACACGTACATTTGCCGTTTTAACTCTTTGATTGGAAAATTTATTGACAAGTCCCGAAATGTTGTTTACAACAGATGCAAAGCGCGTAAAATCTGTTTATAAGGATTTAAAGGCAGAAAACTTTGATTTTCGTTTGTTTTGTATCGGCATGTTGGCGTGTTGCAGCCTGACGCAAGCAATGGGGCAACTAACCGCCCATAATGCCGATGGTAAAACCATAACTGTCTACGCCAATGCTTACGGAAACCGCGATACGATTTTCGTATTCAATCAACTCAATCAAACACCACAGGGAAATTTATCGTTACAGCAATCCGGGACAAATACATTCAAATGGTATCAGTTCGATTACAGCGCCCGGGATTTTGCAGAAACGCCTTTTGCCACAGAGACAGGTGCGGCAACATCGCAGGACGGCCTGGCACAGGGCGGCTACAAGGTAACAGTGACGCCTCAGGATGCCGTTGCGCCGCGCGACTCGTTTGTCGCCTGGTTGTACATGAACCCCGGGTTTAGCTTTAACCTGTTAAAGGATGATCATGGCGAAGTGCTGTATAATTACAAGTCGTGCAGTTTTACCAACTTTATCCTGAGACCGAATACGGTACAGTCTTCGTTTACATATTATAATCCCGCACGGTTGCAACAGGGTGCATTGACTTTTGATAACAGAATCACCTTCACCATGAGGCGCGGCAGTGGTTCGGCAGTTGTTACGCTGTTGAATACACAGGGTACTACCCAGTATTTGCGGGATAACAGTCCTCCTTACGAGAATACGCGATATTATTTCAGGGCTTATGACATGTTCGGCGTAGAAAGAGAGGATAACATCATGTACCAGACAATTATTCCGTATGCGACTCTTCATCCGCCTGTGCTGCCCGGCGTCGATCCCACATCGGCGCCTGTGCCGGTGAGGTTTACCTGCCGGCCGAACACGATCGATTTGCAAACCAGCGAATACGCATGGCGTTTCGGCAATGGCGACAGTGTGGTATACAATAGCAGCAATTCTCCTCCCGACACGATTAAATACACGTATTATACGCCCAGGTCGTCGGGATACCAGGTTGCATTGATGGTTACAAGCCAGTGGGGATGCACCTACACCACCCCGTCAGTGAAAATAACGGTAGACAACCCGCAGTTGGAAGTAGCTAACGTGTTTACGCCCAACGGCGACACTGTCAACGATTATTTCAAACCGCTTGCCATATCCTTGCGGGGATTCGAGATTTCGATCTACACGCGAACCGGAAAACGGGTCTATCAATACAGGGGCGACGACCTCCGAGGCTGGCAGGGCTGGGATGGACGCATTGAAAACTCCGGGAAAGATGCAGCCGAAGGAGTATATTTTTATACCATTAAAGCGGCAGGCTGGGACAACCCGTCGACCAAAAATCCGCAGTCAGGCCCATATAGCGGGAGTTTTCACTTATACAGGTAATATATAGTAATTAATCAGGTAAAAAATAATGGCATTGTATAAACGTTATATTATTATCGTAATGATTGGCTTTCTGTTGTGTACTGTTACGCAGGCGCAGACGGAAAAGCAGCGTATGGTGTTCAAAGCCATGGAGGATGAGTTGCAACGCAACATGGACAGTTTATCTATCGGGAAATGGGGAAAGCCGTTTTTCATACAATATGTAATGCAGGAAGGCCGGCTGTTTCAGGTGCAGGCGACCATGGGAGCTATTACCGGGGTGAACGAGTTTCCGGTGAGCAGCATGTCGGCCCAGGCGCTGGTGGGCAACTACCAATTGGCGAACATCAACCTGTCGAATACCGATTACCGGTCAGGTGCGCGCGGCGACGTGGCGCCGCTGGACGATAACTACGATGAGATACGCCGCCGGTTATGGCTGCTTTCCGATAATGTGTATAAATCAGCTATTGAGGAATACAGCAATAAGATGACGTCCATCAGGCAGTTGAATTTGCCGCCGGAAGTGCTCGAACTTCCCGATTTTACAAGATTGCCGGCAGCAACATATTATGGAACGGCCGAAGAGTCGGACTATCACAAGGCTTATTGGGAGAAAATCGCCCGTGACTGTTCCGCCGTATTCAAAAACTATCCCAAAATTTACGGTTCGAATGTCGGCATCGAAATATATTCGGGACAAATATACAGTATCAATTCCGAAGGAACCCGGTTGCTGCATCCGGTGCGGCTGGTGGTAATGGCTGTGAATGCCTATACGAAACTGGAGGATGGCGAAGAGATCAGCGACCGGCTGGCTTATTATGGGTTGTCGGAGGCGGATTTTCCCGACGCCGACCGGTTAGTGAAGGATATTGAAACAATGGCCGGGAACATCATTGCAGTGACACAGGCCCCCAAGATGGACGAGAGTTACACGGGGCCGGTAATGCTCGAAGGCGATGCTTTGGCAACGGAAATGGCCTCGGAACTGTTGGCGCCGCGCACGGGACTGGTGGCCTTCCGTACCGCTTTGAAAAGCGGAGGCGTGCAACGGCTGATGGAAGATCGCCTGAACCGCAGGATATTATCGACCGACATTACCGTGAAAAGCATGCCGCATCAGAAAACATACGACGGGCAGGTATTGATCGGATCGTACGAGACCGATGCCGAAGGCGTTACGCCTGTTGATGAATTGCTGCTGGTGGAAAACGGGATGTTGCGTGCGTTGATGTGCGACCGCATACCGACCAAAAAGATCAAGACACCCACCGGAAACCGCATCTACGCTTACCAGCCGCAAGGGATATCCACGCGCGTGTCGCCGGGGGTGTTATCCATCAGCACATCCAACGGCTTGTCGCGCGATACATTGAAAACAAGGCTTCTGGCCGCTGCCCGTACCGAAGGATTGGATTATGCTTACATCGTCAGGACTTTACCTGCCGGGCGCTATTCCTCGCTTTACAAAGTGTCGGTTGCCGATGGCAGCGAGCAACTGGTACGTGCCGGGGTACTTTCGCGCATGGATTTGAGCAAGCTGAAACGTTCGCTTGGCACATCCGCCGAAAACGTTGTGGTGAACATGATTGCCGGCGGAGTGCCGGTTTCCGTCGTCGGCCCCAATGCAATGGTGATTGAGGATGTGGAGATCGAAAAACAAAACCTGCAAAATACAACAAAGCTGCCGACAGTAAGCAACCCGTTGACCGATTAACTCTTGGTTCATGTGAAACCCCATACGGGGTTTTGATCCGGGTGTCGGCGCACGTTTTTCTATTGATATGTTTTCCCTGACGGGAAAAAGGATCGTCAGCGGGGCAGAATGGGACAAAAGAGACAAAAGAGACCTACGAACGCAAAACGATCCGAAAAAGCTGATTGTCCGCATGCCATCGAATACGGCCAACTGACCGTTTTGTAACGCGATACGATACAGCGTTGTATTGCGATACGATGCAACGTTGCATCGCGACACGCAGCAACGTTGCTTGGCGACACGCAGTAACGTTGCTCTATGCCACGCAGCAAAAATTCCACCGCTGTCAGGGTCAGAGACCGCTGACAGGGTGGGTGCGGCGGCAGGCATCATGTTCCTGTTGTCCCTTTTGACCCTGACAGGGTCGGCAGATAATT
Source organism: Bacteroidales bacterium (assembly GCA_031264715.1). Taxonomy (GTDB): domain Bacteria; phylum Bacteroidota; class Bacteroidia; order Bacteroidales; family UBA4181; genus JAIRLS01. The sequence goes on along the minus strand of JAISDP010000116.1, from coordinate 1,051 downwards.
TTGAATTGCCCCCAACTTAATTATCCTGAATTTGTTTTCTGGATGATTATTGTACCTTTGTGTGTTATTTAAAATCAATTTATAAAGATGAAACGTTTTATTTGGATCATGATAGCGGCATGTATGCTGTACGCTTGCAGGGAACATGCCGGATATACCATCAGGGGCGAGCTGGTTGACGCCGATGGAATGAAGGTAATGCTGAAAAAGATAACCCTCGATTCCGACGGCGCTGTGGATATGGATAGTTGTATCATCGAAAAAGGCAAATTCGAGATGAAAGGGACGGTGGAATACCCTGAATATTGCGAATTGTATGCAGGCGACAACGGTCCGTTATTGATTTTTGTCGAAAACACGGTCATTGATGTGGCCTTTGATTTGGAAAACATACAGGATTCGAAAGTTGCAGGTTCGAAAGAAACCGACTTGTTTGTCCATTTTGTTGATACATTCCGCGAGTTCGAAGAAAACGCTGCAAAAGTGAACGACGACTATCTGTCGCTGAAGCTTTCCGGCGAAGCGGATGCTGAAAAGGAAAAGGGGTATGTTGCCCAAATGGAGCAGATTCGGCAGCAACGCATCGATCACATGAAACAGTTTGCGCAGGAGTACCCCAACAGCATGATTACGGCGCTGATAGTAGACAGCAACCTGTCGTACTATGTATTGCCCGAAGAACTGGAGTCTTATGCCGCCGGGTTCGATACCGTGAACAGTAAATCGCCCTGGGTACAAAGTATCAAGGAGAAGGCAGGCGCCGCCAAACGCCTGGCGATCGGGCAACCGTTCGTCGACATCAGCCTGCCGGCGCCGGATGGAACGGAGATTGCCCTGTCGGACTATGCAGGTAAAGGCAAGTATGTGCTGGTGGATTTCTGGGCATCGTGGTGCAGGCCTAGCCGTATGGCCAATCCGCAGGTGGTGAAGAAGTACCATCGGTATAAGGATAAGGGATTCGAGATTGTAGGCGTGTCGCTGGATAAGGATAAAGACGAATGGACCAAGGCTATTGAAGACGATGCCCTGGCGTGGCCGCAAATGTCGGATT
>JAISDP010000036.1 GCA_031264715.1 Bacteroidales bacterium | reverse complement strand
ACGGATAAACCGTACCGTTCATATTCAGAGTAGTTACCTTTTCCCATTCGGCAACCGGCATATCAAAGAAGTCCGCATCCGGAGCGAGTGTGCCGCCGGGCGTATTGCCTCCAGCAATGTTCAACAGAATGTCTATGCGTCCCCATTTTTCCACGATTTGTGCCGCTGCCTTTTTCAGGCTTTCCACATCGAGGACATTTCCGATAAAGCCAATGGCCTCGCCTCCATTAGCCGTGAGTTCGCCGATACGCGCATCCAACTGTTCCTGCCGAATGTCGAGGGCTACTACTTTTGCGCCCTGCGCAATAAAATGTCTGGCGATATTTCCTCCGAGGACACCGCCTGCACCGGTTATTACGGCGACTTTTCCTGCAATACTGAAAGATTCGTTCATATAGAATATTAATTTTGAATTAAATTTTTGCTGATTTCGTCTTTTACCGTCGCCATGACGCCGTCCATCTGGGCCAGGGCAAACATTCGCCCGTAAAATGAATAGCCGGGATTATAACCCTTATCCTTGTCGTCAAGCATCAGGCGACCGTGGTCAACACGGAACGGCAGCGAGGGATTTTCTTTCTCGAAAATGCGCACCACTTCTATCAAATGCCCGCGCCCTTCGAGGTGTCCGGCTTCGATAAAATTCCCGTTGGGCAGTATATCGGCGCTTCGCAAGTGGACAAAATGCGTTCTTCCTGCGAATTTTTTTGCCAAATCCGGCACATTGTTGTGAATGCCCGAACTCAACGAACCGGCACAGAATGTCAAGCCATTATGCGGATTATCCACTGCGTTCAACAGCCAGGCAATATCCTCTTCGCCCGTTACAATGCGCGGCAGGCCTAATACCTGTCGCGGCGGGTCGTCGGGGTGAATACACATATTGATATTCCACTCGCCGCACACGGGCATAATGGATGCAAGGAAATACCGCAGATTTTCACGCAGGCGGTTACGGTTGATTCCGTCGTAGAGTTTCAGCAGGCGGTTAAAACCGGCTACCGGATTCCTGTCGCCTTCCTTCATGTTTCCGTTGATAAATCCTTGCGTTTTAACAATAACAGTATCAATAAGCTGTTCCTTTTCCGCTTCGGTAATTGTTTTATCAAGCGCCGACAGTTTTTCGAGTTCTTCGACGGTATAGTCTTTTTCCGCACCTTCGCGTTTCAATATTTTACAGTCGAAATAGGCAAATTTTGTACTGTCGTAGTAAAGCGAGGATGTTCCGTCCGCCCATTTGTGTTCCAAGTCTGTACGAATCCAGTCAATTACCGGCATAAAGTTGTAGCAGACGGTTTTAACGCCGCATTTACCGAGATTTGCCAAACTGACTTTGTAGTTTTCAATCAGCTGGTCGCGTTCAGGGCTGCCGTACTTGATTGCTTCGCTCACCGGCAGGCTTTCGACCACCGACCATTTCAGACCGTGAGATTCAATGTATTGTTTCAAATCGTTGATAGCTTCCAGCGGCCAGATTTCTCCATTCGGTATATCGTGCAGGGCTGTAACTATCCCTTCCACGCCTGTCTGCCGTAACATCGGCAAGGTTATTTTGTCCTTTTTGCCGAACCATCTCCATGTTTTTTCCATATTCTTTATTTAATTCGTTCTTACCGGAAAACCAGTTCTATTTGGTTAAGTTCTTCTGAAGAAAAGATAAGATTGTTAATAGATAAAATGTTATTTTGAAGCTGTTGAACCGAACTTGCGCCGACTATTACCGAACTCACTTCTTTTTTCGCAAGCAACCATGCAAGCGACATTTGGGCAAGCGACTGTCCGCGCTGTTCCGCCAGACGGTTAAGCTGTTTTATTTTTTCCGTCAAATCGGGCTTTATATCCTCCTTTTGCAGGAAACCGTGGGGTTTAGCCGCTCGTGAACCATCGGGAATACCATTGATATAACGGTTTGTAAGCAAGCCTTGCGCTAATGGCGAAAATGCAATAAATCCAAGTCCCTGTTCCCGGAACAGCGAAAAATGTTCCCTTTCGGGCTGCCGGTGTAGCAGATTGTATTTGTCCTGATATATCAGACAACGCACATTTTGCGCTTTCATTATTTCGCATGCTTCATAAGCCTTGCCGGCAGGATATTTCGACAAGCCTGCGTATAGCGCCTTGCCCTGTTTCACGATGTCGATAAGTGTTTGGACGGTTTCTTCCAAAGGCGTTTCGGGACTGTAGCGGTGACTGTAGAAAATATCGAAATAATCAAGTCCCGTACGTTTCAGGCTTTGGTCGATGCTTGCCGTAAGATATTTACGCGAACCGCCGTCGCCATAAGGTCCGTCCCACATCAGATGCCCCGCTTTTGACGAGACAATCATTTCATCACGATGATTCTTCAAATACGTTTTCAAAACTTTCCCGAAATTAGATTCGGCGCTGCCGGGAGGCATACCGTAATTGTTTGCCAAATCAAAATGGGTTATCCCCTGCTCGAAAGCATGAATGATCATGTCTTTGGCAACAGAGAAACTGTCCGTGTCGCCGAAATTATGCCACAATCCCAACGAAATCAAAGGGAGTTGCAGCCCGCTGTTTCCACAAAATCTGAAATTCATGTTTTTAATTATTATTTCCGATATACTCTCACATAATCAACTTCATACCGCAACGGGAAAGCGTTCCGTCGTGGTGTATGATATTTAAAACTTCGGGAACATGTTCGGAAAATGAACTGTTATATTTTGATTTTTTTGCATCACTCAATACTTGAACGGCGTTGTCCCGACATAAATCCTGAAATCCTTAATCATGCCGGGTTTGTTCGCTTCCTGTCGCGGAAGATATTCAAAGCCTGTAATCGCTTTTGTTTCGCCCAGGTCAATAACAATTTGATGCGGGAATTTATCCTTACTGATGGAATAGGACGTATGCCAGATGGTCGATTCCTGCAAGTCGAACACGTTGGAAGCGATGTTGTTGGCGGCATCGGCTTCTTCGCTGTCGGCGTAAACGATTTTCCAGTGTTGTCGTGAGAGGGGTTTACCGTCGCCACCGAGTATTTCGAGTTCGGCAATGGAAGCAAAATCGTCGCCGCCATGCGAGCTTAAGGCTTCGAGACAGAAATAACGGGTTTCGTATGCCTTGCCGAACGGGATTTTTTGCCAGCCGTTGCCCGCTTCGAAGCGTCCTGAATAAACCGGCGTTTCATCCGATAAATCCAGTGTTTCGCCCTGCTTGCGGAATTTATACGCGCCATTTCCGCACAAGACATCCAGTACCGGTTGCCGCAATCCGCTGACGGTGGGGTTTTCCGTTCCCGCCATATCCAGCACAATGATTTCGTTCTC
>JAISDP010000008.1 GCA_031264715.1 Bacteroidales bacterium | reverse complement strand
AAGATTTTTATAATCAACAAATTCATGCATGTTTTTTGATAAATACCCTGTTTTTTTCGATAAAACCCGCTCATAATGGCATGAACCACTTATCGAGCGATAAACTCTCATCGAGTGATAAGAACATCTCTTGTCGAGCGATGAGAACATCTCTTATCGAGCGATAAGAACATCCCTTATCGAGTGATGAGGACGGCGCGACTTGGCGCAACGATGGGTAAACGAAATAGCCCCGTGCAACAGTTTATTGAAAACTATTTTTATTTTTTTGCAAAAAATATGGTTTTTTCTGAACATTTCCGAAAACAGTGTGTTCTATATATCGAAAGGTTACTTTCTTCATCGTTCTTAATGTTGGTTTAAAAAAAGGTTAAAAGTCAAGGTTCAGTAAATGAATCGGGTTTCTGTGTGTGTTAATGGGAAAGGGGCGACGTCGCCCCTTTTTTTGTTTCCGCGAGGAGTATAATGTTGGGAAAGATTTGTTACTTTTGTACAGTAATTTCAATAGTTGTACATATGAAAGGGGAGAAATCTACCATTGAAGAGATCAGGATAAGGTTCGATCAAGATGTAGAGCGGTTCAGCAATCTCGAAACCGGACAGGTTTCCACGGTCGATGCCGTATTGTCGCTCGAATTGCTGACCGAAGCTGCAAAGAGGCTGGCGCCAAACGCAACCCATCTGTTGGATGTGGGTTGTGGGGCAGGTAACTATACCCTGAAGATGCTTTCGAAATTGCCGGACTTGAACTGCACGTTGCTTGACCTGAGCAAGCCCATGCTGGACAGGGCATTCGAACGCGTTTCTTCTGTAACGAACGGGACGGTTAAAATCATCCAGAGCGATATCCGGACGGCTTCCTTACCGGTGAACCAATACGACATAGTGATGGCTGGAGCCGTGCTTCATCACCTGCGGGAAGACGCCGACTGGACATATACCTTTACCAAGATGTACCGGACACTCAAACCCGGAGGATGCCTGCTGATCTCGGATTTGGTCAGTCAGGAATTAGATATACTGACCGGTTATACCTGGGAAAGATACGGCAGTTACCTCGAAACCATCGGTGGAGCCGAATACCGGGATAAGATTCTGGATTATGTTGAAAAGGAAGATACTCCCAGATCGATGAACTACCAATTGAACCTGATGAAGAATGTGGGATTCCGCAAAACGGATGTGTTGCACAAGAATCTTTGTTTTGCGATGTTTTTGGGGATAAAATAGGAGAGTCATTGATGCGTTTACCGATTTGTAATTTGCTGATATTTGTAAGAAATAACCTGCCGGGGTTTTCACAGAACATTACGAACCGGACACTGATGAGCGTCCGGTTCGTAATGATCAATAGCATTGACTCTACTTTATTTTATACCTGACGAATACTTCAATTGCCTGGTATTCTGCCATTCCAAGTTTATCGTACATCACGGCAGTGGCGTGGTTGCGTTCTTCGGCGCGTTGCCAGAACTCGCGCGGATCGGCGCCTGGGAATACCGGACCATTGTTTTGCGACGAATGTTTGTAGATAGCCTTGCGTTTGATCAGTACTTCTTCGGGGCTCAGCGGCACCGCCATATCCACCTGGTCGAGATCCCATTCCTGCCATGCGCCTCTGTAGAGCCACACGCGACAATCCTTGATCCACGATTCGTTCCTCAACTCATGCAATGCAGCCAGGATAGCGTTGATACATACGCGATGCGTACCGTGCGGGTCCGAAAGGTCGCCGGCAGCATACACCTGGTGCGGTTGCACCTGTTGCAGCAGGTCGATGATCAGTTGCACATCGGCCTCGCTCAAGTCGCTCTTCTTTACAGTACCCGTTTCATAGAAAGGCATTTCCAGGTAATGCACATGATCCTCGGGCACGCCCAGGTAGCGTGCGGCAGCCATGGCCTCGCTGCGGCGGATGGCGGTTTTGAGCTTGCGTACTTCGGGAAGATCGGGTTCACCGGGCTTTTTGGTGGCCAACTTTTTGGCTAACTTTTGATAAATATTTTTGATGTCGGCGCCGGCCAAGTCGAAAATATTGCTGAACTGGTTGCCGAAATCGAGGAACCGTATCACATCGTCGTCGAACACAGCAATATTGCCCGATGTCTGGTAAGCCACATGCACATCATGCCTCTGCTGTACCAAACGGGCAAAAGTTCCACCCATTGAGATCACATCGTCGTCGGGGTGCGGGCTGAAGATAATTACCTTTTTGGGATACGGCACAGCGCGTTCGGGGCGGGTGCCGTCGTCGGCATTCGGTTTACCGCCCGGCCATCCCGAGATGGTGTGTTGAAGATCGTTGAACACGTCGATATTGATCTTGCTTCCCGGTCCGTGCTGGGCAATGAGGTCGCTCATCCCGTTATCATTATAATCGCGGTCGGTGAGTTTCAGTATCGGTTTTTCGGTTTTCTGACACAGCCACACCACAGCTTTGCGTATGAGGCGGTCGGTCCAGTTACAGGTACCCACCAGCCAGGGCATTTTTACACGTGTAAGTTCCGAAGCGGCTGCCAGGTCGAGTACTACCTTGGTATTGGGATGGTTTTGCAGGTACGATGTGGGCAGCGAGTCGGTCATCGGACCTTCCACGGCGCCGCGTATCACCCGGGCCTTGCCTTCGCCCCAGGCCATCAGTATCAACTTCTTTGCCGCGAGTATGGTACCGACACCCATAGTGATGGCACGGCGCGGTACAAATTCTTCGCCGAAGAAATCACCGGCTGCGTCGATACGGGTGATCGTATCAAGGGTGATCAGGCGTGTAGGCGAGTTGATCATCGAACCGGGTTCGTTACAGGCAATGTGACCGGTACGGCCTATGCCCAGTATTTGCAGGTCGATACCGCCCAGCGACGATATCTTGCGGTCGTAAGCGGCGCAGAAGCCGGCAATCAGTTCGGGGGCGAGCGATCCGTCGGGAAAATTGATATTCTCTTCCGGTATATCGATATGATCGAACAAATGTTCCTTCATGAACCGGTAATGGCTCTGTAATGCGTCGGGCGAGAGCGGATAAAATTCGTCGACATTGAAAGTGTGTACATTTTTGAAACTGATTCCCTCTTCTTTGTGCAGGCGCACCAACTCACCATACAGCGCCGAGGTAGTGGATCCGGTAGCCAGCCCGAGTACAAACGGTTCGCCGCGCAATGCTTTCTTCTGTATCATCTCCACAATGTCGCGGGCCACTTCCACCACTGCATCGTCGGCATTGGCATATATTTCGGTCGGCATCTTCTCGTACCGCCTGGTGATTTCATACGAGTTAACCCCATCCTTCAGGATAGGCTCTAATTTCTGCTTGTAACTATATATTTTCATGATGGTATTGGTTTCGATATACTTACTGGTGCATATTTGATATACAATAAACAATTACATTCACTCAAAGTTTGCTACATCTTCAGGCAAACCCTTATTTAAGAATGGGTCAATAAGAATGGGTCAAAATTAAACTATTTTTGATGAATTGAAAATGATTTTGCTATACTATTCAAACTGATGTTTAGACTCTATAACGAATCGCATGGGAATACAAGGTATCTACCTGTTTCATAACCGGAAGCCATCGACCTCCGAGAAAGCATGTGTATGGGTAGTTGCCTGCTTGTTGTCAGTCAATCGCATTGGCCGTGACATATTGTCATATTTTTGAGTCATATTGTCGAATGGCACAATCATTGAATAGGTGTCCGTGTAATTAATTTGAATTCTAAACTTAAATATACATAAACATGGGCAAAATAATAGGTATCGATTTAGGTACCACCAATTCTTGTGTTGCGGTGATGGAAGGTAACGAACCCATCGTGATCCCAAACAACGAAGGTCGCCGCACAACTCCGTCGATTGTTGCATTCGTGGAAAACGGCGAGCGAAAAGTGGGTGATCCTGCAAAACGCCAGGCAATCACTAATCCGAAAAACACCGTCTATTCCATTAAGCGTTTCATGGGTGAAACCTACGACCATGTAACCAAAGAAATAGCAAACGTTACCTATTCGGTAATAAGAGGCGACAACAATACGCCCCGTATCCAGATAGGCGACCGCCAATATACACCTCAGGAAATATCGGCCATCATCCTCCAGAAGATGAAGAAAACAGCCGAAGACTATTTGGGGCAGGAAGTAACCGAAGCCGTAATCACTGTTCCGGCTTACTTTAACGACTCGCAACGTCAGGCAACAAAAGAAGCCGGTGAAATAGCAGGGCTCCAGGTGCGCCGTATCATCAACGAACCTACGGCTGCTGCTTTGGCATACGGTATGGACAAGAAACACCAGGATATGAAAATCGCGGTGTTCGACCTTGGCGGCGGCACATTCGATATTTCCATCCTCGAACTGGGTGATGGCGTATTCGAAGTAAAATCGACCAACGGTGATACCCACCTCGGCGGTGATGACTTCGACCAGGTAATCATTAACTGGTTAGCCGAAGAATTTAAAAATGAAAACAGCGGTCTCGACCTGCGTAAAGACCCGATGGCGCTCCAACGTCTGAAAGAGGCTGCCGAAAAGGCAAAAATCGAACTGTCGAGCGCGACGCAAACCGAAATCAACTTGCCGTACATCATGCCGGTGGATGGTATTCCCAAGCACTTGGTGAAAACTTTGACCCGTTCGCAATTCGAAAAATTGGCCGACCATCTGATCCAGGCTACGCTCGAACCTTGCAAGAAAGCTTTGTCGGATGCTGGCGTTTCTGCCTCCGAAATACACGAAATAATCCTCGTGGGTGGTTCTACCCGTATCCCTGCCATCCAGCAATTGGTGGAAAAATTCTTCGAAAAAGCGCCCTCCAAAGGCGTAAACCCTGACGAAGTAGTAGCCGTAGGCGCTGCTATACAAGGCGGTGTGCTCACCGGTGAAGTTAAAGACGTGCTGTTGCTCGACGTAACACCGCTTTCGCTCGGTATCGAAACACTTGGCGGCGTAATGACCAAACTCATCGAAGCCAACACCACCATCCCGACCAAGAAAACCGAGGTATTCTCGACCGCATCGGACAACCAGCCGTCAGTTGAAATCCACGTGCTGCAAGGCGAACGCCCTATGGCAAGCGGCAACA
>JAISDP010000340.1 GCA_031264715.1 Bacteroidales bacterium | reverse complement strand
GTATTTTCGTTCATGGGGTATACAACCCGGGAAATACCTGTAGGCGACCGGCGCGAGATCAGCATTGCACTCGAAGAGGACACCAAGCAGCTTGAGGAAGTAGTGGTGGTCGGTTACGGTACACAAAAGAAGGTAAACCTGACAGGCGCCGTGTCAGCGGTCAAGGTCGACGAAAAGATGGCAAGCCGGTCCATTACCAATGTTTCATCAAGCCTGTCGGGATTGGTACCGGGACTGATCGTTCAGCAAAGTACGGGTTTTGCCGGGTTCGATGGCGCTTCGCTCCAGATTCGCGGATTGGGCACGGTCAACAATTCCAACCCGCTGATCGTAGTCGACGGTATGCCCGATGTAGACATCAACAGGATTAATGTATCCGATATCGAAAGCATTTCCGTATTGAAGGATGCCGCTTCATCGGCCATTTACGGTTCGCGTGCGGCCAACGGCGTTATCCTGATCACTACCAAGACCGGGAAGACCAACGAGAAAGCCAAGATCAACTATACCGGTTCGTATGCTATTGCCGAAATGAGCAATTTTTACGAATATTTAGCGGATTATTCCCGTGCAATGACCATGCAGATGCGTGCCAGCGCCTCGGGGAATCAGACATCGGGATTCCGCGAAGGAAGTGCGGAACAGTGGCTGGCCATGAGTATGGTTGATCCGATACTTTTCCCGAACACCAATCAGTACGATGAAATGTTCCAACGGGGGTCCGTACAGAATCATACGCTTGCGGCTTCGGGAGGTACGGAGAAATTCAGTTTTTATGCGTCGGGAGGCGTCATGAAACAGAAAGGAACCCAAATCAACAATACCCATGACCGTTATAATTTCCGGGTAAACCTGGATTATAAGATACGGGACAACATTTCCGTGGGCACCCGCATGGATGGACAATGGTCCAACTCGGTTTATCCCCGTGGCGCAGGGCTGGAGTCGGCAGGCTTACGTTATGCCGTATCGGGAGTATTGAACGTTCATCCCGAAACAGGCCAGTACGGAGGCGCTATGGCATACGGTGAAAACGGGTCTGCCGGCAATATGGTGGCCGAGTATACCGTATACCATAATAACCGCAACCAGCAACAGTATAACGGCAACATATACGGTACGTGGGAAATCATCAAAGGGTTGAGGGCGCGGGCTGACTATTCGCTTCGTTATTACAACCAGTTCACCAACAGTTTTAATGATCCCACGATTCAATGGAATTTCCAGACCGGGACGCAGTCGCGAACCATGATTGCAGGCAATGCCGCGGTGTCGCAGGAAATACGGCAGGGATACAAAACCCTGTTGCAGGGCCAACTCAGCTACGACCGCGAGATTTTCCCGGGGCACCAACTTTCGGTGATGGGCGTTGTGGCCGAAGAATACTGGTTCGACAGGCGTTTGGCAGGTTCAAGAAATGACCGGTTACACCCGTCATTATCGGAACTGGATGCTGCTTTGCAGGCAACACAAACCTCCAATAGCTGGTCGTCGACCGAAGGTTTGCTTTCCTATATCGGGCGATTCAATTACACCATGTACGACAGGTATCTGCTGGAGGCGAACTTCCGTTATGACGGATCGTCCAAGTTTTCGAAAGGCCACCAGTGGGGATTTTTCCCATCGGTAGCCCTCGGCTGGCGCATTTCCGAGGAAGGATTTTTCGAAAGCCTGAAATCAGTGGTTAACCAGGCGAAGATCAGGGCTTCTGTGGGTTCGCTCGGTAATAACTCGCTGGATCAAAACAGTATCTTGAATGACAGGGGCGAACAGCAGCAAGTGATGACCAATACCAATTATATCATTAACGGTTCGCTGGTAAAAGGGTTCAGCAATACCAAGATGATCAATCCCGAACTGTCGTGGGAATCAACACGCGCCATCAATATCGGTTTGGATCTCGGGTTTTTCAAGAATAAACTTACCGTTGAACTGGATCTGTATGACAGGCTAACCACCAATATGATCCGCCCGTCCGATTTTTCCACCATTCTTAGCGGATATTCTGCGCCGCGGAAGAATATCGGGGACATGCGCAACCGCGGGATCGAACTCAACCTGAACTGGCAGTCCAACATCAGCGATTTCCGGTATAGCATTAACTTCAACGGTTATCTCAATCGAAATACTTTGGAAGAATGGAACGAATTTCTGGGTAAAGGATGGGTATACCTGGATATGCCCTACCAGTTTGTTTATGGATACGTCACTCAGGATCAGCTCATCCAAAGCTGGAATGAAATCTACAACGCTCCTTTGCAAGGCGCCACGTACATGGCTCCGGGCGATATTCTGTTCATGGATTTGAACGGCGACGGACAGGTAACAAGCGAGGACAGGAAAGCCGAAACCAGGAATCGTTATAAAGCCTCCGGATCGTATGGCTTGACTTTGATGATGCAATGGAAAGGCTTTGATTTGCAGACGCTGATCCAGGCTTCCAGCGGCAGATGGGACTATTGGCGCGATGTATACAATGACATGGCGATCCCGGCCGACCGGATGGGCTTCCAAACATTCCACTGGAACGATACCTGGACGCTGGATAACCGCGGCGCTTCCCTGCCAAGGATTATCACCGGTTCGGGGGGACGAAACGGTGACGAATCAACATTCTGGCTGGACAATGCCGGTTTCATCCGCATGAAAAACCTGCAGTTCGGATACAACTTGCCGGATCGCTGGGTACGGAAGGTTCGATTAGATCATTTCCGTATCTATTTCTCAACGGAAAACCTTTTCACGCTCTCCAAATGGCGTGGCGTAGATCCGGACAAGTACAGGGACTGGGATCCGTATCCCTTGTCCAAAACATTCTCAATCGGTTTGAATATCGGATTATAATCATCTCATAAACAGAAAAAAATGAAAAGAATAATAATTTATATTCTCGTTTTTGCCGGGATTCCGCTGATGCCATCCTGCATTAAGGATATACTTACCCAGGAATCCGCAGTTAATCTGCCCGACGCATATTATTGGAATACTCCGGATGATGCATTGTCGGCAACCTATGGCGTTTACGTCGCCACGCGCACGCTTTTCGGTCGCGATTATTATTTCGACGGAATGGGCGAATTTCAATGGACCAGGGGAACCAGTCTCGGAAGCGGTACCTGGCATCCCCAGGCAAGTTCGGGTAGCAGTTTTGGGTTCATGTGGAACAACGCCTATACGGTGATCAACAGGGCCAATTATGTGCAGAAGAATCTCAAACTGATGATTGCCGGTGAAACCAACACCGCGATGCTGAATTCGCTGAAAAGGATCGATGGCGAAGTCCGTTTCCTGCGGGCGCTGGCATACTTCCGGTTGATGGAATTGTGGGGAGACGTCCCGTTCTATACAAGCGTCCTGGCAGGTAATGACGAAGCGGTAACGCTCACGAGGACACCCGTATCTGCTATCAAGGATTCTCTGGTGAAGGACTTGACATACGCGATTGAAACGCTGCCGCCTTCGTTAACATCAAGCGAATTGGGGCGCGCATCGCAGGCGGCTGCTTATGGCTTCCGGGGAAAAATACAGTTGTACTGGGCTTCATGGAAAAAGAACGGATGGCCCGAACTGCAAGGGTTCACCCAGGATGCTTCCGAAGCGGCTACGTATTATGCCAGGGCTGCCGAGGATTTCGGAAAAGTAATCCATGATTACAATTTGAGGCTGTTCAGCGAAGATGATCCCGGTACATATCAGAATCCGAAATACTGGGAGTTATTTCAGGTAAAAAACGAGTATGCCTCCGAAATCATTTTCTCGGTACAGTACGGAGGTCCAAACTTGGGTCAAGGGCAGGAATTGCAGCGCGACTACGGTACCCGGAGCACGGGTAATGCACAGTGCTGGGTGCAGGCAACCAGTCGTCTGGCTGATCGTTACCAGTCGTTAACCACCGGGGATTTTGCAAATCCTGTCATTTTGAATTCAAGTGCAACCCTGGAAGGCGGCGCCCGCAACCCGGATACATATAAGGATCGGGATTGGCGCATGAAAGCTACCATCATGTGGGACGGACAGAAAATGTTGCGACTCGATGCCAGCGGTTACATTGTCGGCGACAGTATCACCTTCAAACTCGGAAGCACCGATGGCAACACCTACATCAACTACGACTCGAATCCGATGACCGGATACCTGTTCCGCAAATGGGTACGACAGGAAGGCATTGCCGAACGAAGCGACGGGCCTTGTGATTTTTACCTGATGCGCCTGGCCGACGTCTACCTGATGTACTGCGAAGCGGTGAACGAAGTGAGCGGCCCCAATAACGACCTCGTTGCTTTGGTCGACAAAATCAGGGCAAGGGGTAACCTTCCCGGATTAGCGCCCGGAAAATACGCCACAGCCGCCGCCTTTTTCGATGCCATCGAACAGGAGCGCATTGTGGAACTGGCCGCCGAAGGACATCGTCCGTTCGACATCCGCCGCTGGAGGAAAGTAGAAACGATATGGCCTGCGCCCACCGGACAGGTGTTGAGAAATACGGACGGAACCCGCATCCGCGATGAATTTCTGAATGTTCCGGAACGTGATTATCAGCGTTTCTACATATACCAGATTCCCACAGGCGAACGCGAACGGAATCCGAACCTGACTCAAAACACACCATGGTTATAAATCCATTAATAAAAAATGAATATGAAAAAATCAGTATTAACAGGTATCCTGGGAGTGATTTGTCTCCTGATACCTTCCTGCAAAGATTATCCTGTTGATGACGACGGACGTTTGATTACCACGCGAGGTCAATGTTACATGAGTATGTTCGAGCTTCTTGGCCCCGACAACCGTACGGTGCTGGTATCGGCTGCAACGATCGATACCGTAACATGCACGGTTACGGCCACGGCTAAATTCGGCACCAACATAAAACATGTAAAACCTTATTGCAGTCTGGTAACCGATGCGATTCTGGAACCGGAAATGGGAGTGTGGACGGATTTCACACAACCGTGCAAGTATACCGTTGTTTCCGGCAATCGCAAGATACGGAAGGAATATACAATAACCGTAAGCCTTCAGGGTGAATAATCATTTAAAACAATAGATCATGAAAATATTCAGGAATATTGCATCCGTCATCTTACCGGTTTGCGTTGCGTTTGCTTCATGCAGCGACGATAGCGACCCGGTAATGAAAAACGATTTCATCAAAAAAACAGTAAGCCCTGCTATAGCCGGGCAGCAGTTGGAATTTGCATATGCCATGGGCGCTGTAACCGGAACTTTGGGTACGGCAACAGCCCAGGCATCCATTGCCGGAGCGACCGGCACAGGATTTGGCGAATATTCGTACTACACCACGCGTGTCGCCCTTGTTGTTGGTGAAACCAATTACAATGCAGGGAATGATGTGCCGCTGAAAACCGTCAGCCAGGCATCCACTTCGGGAACCGTATCCACGGCTACCATGGAAAGCAGGATAGACAAAGTGTATACCGATCCGAGCGTACCTTATGGCGCCGGTATGGTAGATATGAAAGCTGCAACCATTCGTTACTATTACGTAGTACCGGAAGAAGCGCAGGGAAAAGAAGTGTCGTTCGTCTTTTCATCGAAATCATCAGCCGGCGATGAGGCATCGTGCTCCACGCCTGCTTATAAAGTGTCGAAGATGGATATGAAGCGGCTGATCGATATGTCCAACGGCGGCGCCCAGTACTTTTCGATAGCCGATATGACCGCATACACTCAAGCGGAAGTCGAAAGCGGAAACCTGTCGTCTAAAATAGATTTTGCGTATATCTACCAAAACGGTTTTAATGGCTTCACTTACGGGCATGTTTTTATATCGCCCGGAAGCGACCCTAAGTATTTTGCTCAGCCGCTGATTCCCGGCGGATGGACCAAAAACAAAACGCTGATGGAAAAGCGGGTCGATGTTCGTGATGCTCAACTGAAAGGTTCTATTCCCAATGTTTTTATCGACGACATTGACTTCGAAACGCTGGATTTGAGCGCCGCCACCGACTTTGCATTGAATTTTGTCAACGACGAAGGCGCATTCATGAAAACCGCCGACGGTAAATACCTCGCTTATGTGTATGTCAATTCCGTTAACAGCGCCGGAACCATCAGGGTAAGCATCAAACGTTACCCTCTGAATTAATATTTTTATAAAAGTCATCATTCCGGTTTTGGAATGGTGACTTTTTTATAAGAAAATGAACCGTTCATCTTTTTTTAATACTTTTGATTGATATTTAAAACCTGTTCCATCATGAAAATATGTGCCATAACAATTGCATTACTGTATGGATGTATCATACAGGCGCTGTCATATCCGGCAGTACAACAAAGCGGATATGCTTCCGTTTATACCGAACGGATGGACGATCCGCTGGCGGTTTACTTTACCCCCGATCGGTTTGGCATTGTCACAGACGGTTCGCAGGATGTTTCCGACGCTTTGCAGGCGGCTATCGA
>JAISDP010000071.1 GCA_031264715.1 Bacteroidales bacterium | reverse complement strand
TGTAAATTTGTCACAAATAAAGAATGTGTAGAGCAGGGTGCATATTATATCTGTGTTGGGTGTTGGCAAATTTGGAAATTTGCGGTCAGGCATCCTACCACGAAGCGGTGTTGCAAGGACTTCGGTTCCAGGTGCAAGCCGATTCGATGCAGCGTTTGGTCGAAGCGCGGGTACTGGAATTGGCCACGGCGCCTGAATCGAAAAAAAACGGCATAAAAATTGCCATACGCGATTGCGATGCGCAGGCTGTAGTTTTGCAAAAGAAAGCCAACGAATGGTTTGCACAGGCTGTTACATTCGAAGGAGCGGCTGTAGCGGCCGGTGGTGCTGCATTGGCGGATGAACCGGATGACTCTGTTGCCGTTTCGGAGGCGACTCTGAATAAGGCCGAGCCACAAAGCATCCCGGAGCCTGAGTTTGCCATCCTGCCGAAATCGCCCTATTCGGCAGTCAATACGGTACCCGTTGACGAACCTTTGCCCGATGGTGTGACATATAAGATACAGTTAGGCGCTTTCAGCAAGCCGTTGCCTGCAAATGCCTTCAAAGGGCTGACCCCGCTTTCGGGCGAAAAACTGGCAAATGGAATTACCAAATATTATGTGGGCCTGTTCCGCCGGTTTACCGATGGGGACGCCGCCTTGCGGAAGGTTCATGAATACGGTTTTAAAGATGCTTATATCGTGGCGTTTTATAACCGTAAAATCATCAGCATTGATCGGGCAAAGCAGTTGGAAAGCCGTTAAATCAATCATCAAAAATAGCATATGTTCCGGTTTTTTCTCATCGTCGCAGTATTGGTTGCCATTGCCGTTGCAGGCTTGGCCATCGGAATCCTTATCAAAGGCAAGTTTCCCGATACACATGTAGGCCGCAACGCCGATATGAAGAAAATGGGCATCACCTGCGCCAAAAACGACAGCGCGCTTTGTCAGGGGCGCCCAAATTCAGAAGGTTGCCGGGGATGTAGTTGTGCAGGGTAATTTTCGTCTCGAAAAATTGCACATTCATCAAAAAAGAATTTATCAACAGTTTGCCCCGAAGACATGGGAAACCCGGTTATATACAGTTTTGTCCCTATCCGGTTGACATCTAAAAAAATCTCACCCCTGCCTCGATTTATGGGTTAAAGGTGTATCTTTGCGGCATGAAAAATTGGTTTTTATTTTTCATGAAATGCCTGTTCTTTCTTGCCTGGATGTTACTGGTTGCCTCTTCCTGTTTGACTTTCGGACAGGAGAGGGACTCTTCGTATTTGACAAAATCAGCCGCGACAGCCGGCGTCAAAGACAGTCTTTTGCATGCACCATCCCGCGATACCTTGAGCATTGACGTCGATACCATACCAAAAACACCGGATGAACCCGTTTTACGCGGGGATACGTTGTTATCCCGCACCGGTGGTAAACCGCCATTGGACAGTATCCCGTCGTTGCCTGATTCGTTGAAGCGCCGTGTTGTCGTGGGGCTTACCGATCCTTTGGATACGTTATCCAACCGGCTTTTCGCCTACCAGATACTGGACAGGAATTCATATGCCCGTTTGCAGGTGGGTATCGATACCACCCTGGGACGTTTCGATATTAACAATCCTGTGATGCGCCGCTATCATGCGGGCGCTTACCTTGGAAATACAGGCTTGTCGTATTATCCCATCGGATTCGAGGCGCGAAAACGCCCGTCGGATTTCCTGTTTATCGACCATGTGGCAGATTACCTCCACGACCCCGGCGCTACGATTTATTACCAGACACAGTCGCCTTATACGCTTATTGACTACTCGTCGGCAGGGCCCAAAGCACAGAATGAATCCATTTTCAAGCTTGTACACAGCCAGAATGTCAATAAAAACTGGAATGTGGGCTTGCATTACGATGTATTTTCGTCGTCGGGCCAGTACACCAATCAGAATGCTGCCGACAACGGCTTTTCGCTTTTTTCGGCATACCGCGGCAGCCAGTACTCGATGTATACCAACTTCAACTGGAACAATGTGAGGATGAAGGAAAACGGAGGACTGGAAAATATAGACGGCGACGACGGTTTCATGTCAACCGACAATGATCCTACCGGCTATAGCGTCCGGTCGGGCGTCGGAAAAACCGTCCTGCTGAATCGCAGTTTCTACCTGATGCATTCGTATTCGCCCAGGAAACTGGCTTTGGGCCGCAGGGACAAGACCAATGACTCGATAGATGTGTCGCGTTTTACATTGGTTCAAACCTTCAAATATGAATGGAACAAGCGTGAATTTTCCGATACGGCTACTTGGGCCTTGCAGGGAAGGAAACCTTATTTCGGCGCTGCGAGTACGCACGATTCACTGTATTTCCGCCGGATCTTCAATCATTTCGAATTGATGATCAAGGAACAGTCACGCCGTAAGTTTACTGCGGGATTCAGCATCGGCCTCCTTTCGGAATTTGACAGGTATGATATGGATATGATCCCGGAAACGGTAATGCATCCCGTTGAGCCTCATGTGCCGGAAAATACGGGGTGGGGAGGTGATTTACCCGTTATTTCGGGCGAAGAACCGGCCATTTATTACCGCCAAACCAAGAAACATATGAATACAGCTATTACCGGGCGTTTCTTCAATCACACCGGGCAGTACCTCAATTGGGACTTCAACGGGCGGCTGTATTTTACGGGTTATAAGCTGGGCGACCTGAACATTAACGGTACCGTGCAGGTACATTATGGTACGTCAAAAGGGCGTAACAGCCTGTTGCTTGGCGGAAGCATCGAAAATGCGCATCCAAGCTATTTCCTGAGCAATTATGCTTCCAATTGGCTGGCTTGGGACAATCATTTCAATACCTCGCAGGAAATACGCCTGCGCGGGGAGTTTATCATGCCGCATCGCAAACTCAAACTGGGCGCTTACGTGTCTCAATTGAACAATTATCTATATATCAATAAAGAAGCCGTACCCGAACAGTCATCGGATGCGCTGGTGACCGGGACGGCCTATATCGAAAAGGATATTCGCTGGTGGAAGTTCGGATTCCAGTTCCGGCTCTACGGGCAGTATTCCTCGCACGAAAAGACGATCCCGCTTCCTGCTTTTGCAGGATTCCAGTCCACGTATTTCGAAACGTGGCTGGTGAAAAACGTGTTGACCATGCAGCTGGGGTGGAATGTCAGTTACAATACCAAGTATTATGCTTATGCGTACATGCCGTCGACAGGTATGTTTTATCTGCAGGAAGATCAAAAAATCGGTAATTATCCGTTTTTTGACCTTTTCCTGAATTTCCAGATCAAACGCGCACGCATTTTCGTGAGGACGGATGGTTTGAATACCATGTTCAGCAGTGTACTTGGCAAAGAGAATTTTATGGTGTACCGGTATCCTGCTAATGATTTCAGGATGAAATTCGGTGTTTCGTGGGCTTTTTACGATTGACCCGCGCACCTTTAGTGTAAATTTAAAAATATTATATGATTTGTGAAAATCGAAAAAGAAATCTGACCTGGAACACATCCTGTTTGGTTGTGGTCATGTTCATGCTGTGTGCCTGCGCCCGGCAACATCAACATATAGAAGAAATAGTCGACCTGCCCCAGATCAAAGAGAGGGAAAAGCTGGTGGTAGCAACAGGCAGCAATTCGGCCGATTATTTTGTATACAAAGGCGAGCCGATGGGATTCCAGTACGAACTGCTTGCCGAATTGTCCCAACACCTTGGCATCAAGATCGAATTTCTTGTCGGGAAAAGTTATATGGAGAATTTGCAGCTCCTTGCCGAAGGGAAATGCGATATTATTGCATCGGGACTGTTGTCGCCAATGGACAGTTTGCTGGCAGCCAATATTGATACCCTTTATACGGCACAACAGGTGCTGGTGCAGCGCAAACCGAACAAATGGAACAAAATGCCGGCCGAAGAACTTGAAGAAAGGATGGTTCGCAACCCCGAAGACCTGAACGGCAGGATGGTGTATGCTTCGGGATGGTCGGCTCTGGACGGCAGGGATTTTGTTCCCGATCGCCGCATACGGTTTGTAACACTCAGGGGCATAGCGCCCGGTAGCCTTATTGAACTGGTGGCCGACGGAGAGTTGGATTATGCTGTTTGTAACTGGTCTGAAGCGCGGTTGTTTGCCCGCAACTACGAAAACGTCGATGTGCTGACCGAGTTGGGCGAATTGCCTGTCGGCTGGCTGGTAAGGCCGGCATCGGTGGCATTGCACCAGGAAATCGGAAAATGGCTGTCGACGTTCAAAAGGACGACCAGATATGCCGTATTGTATCAAAAATACCACCAGGGCAAAGACATCCGGAAAAATGCCAGTAGCAAGCTGTTTGCCAATCGCACGGGAGTTATTTCCGAATTTGACGACATCTTCAGGAAATACAGCCTCGAAATTGGCTGGGACTGGCGGTTGCTGGCTGCATTAGTCTGTCAGGAATCGCGGTTTGTTCCTACTGTCCGTTCGAAGAGAGGCGCTTACGGATTGATGCAGATCATGCCTGCCACCCTGGAATATTTCGGCGCCGACACCGCCGCTTCGCCCGACAGGCATGTTGCCGCAGGTGTGGCCTACATTAAGTTTCTCGATAAGATGATCGCTCCGCACGTGCAAAACAGGGACGAACGGATTAAATTTATCCTGGCTTCCTACAATATCGGTCCCGGCCATATTTTCGACGCCCGTCGCCTGGCCGAAAAATACGGGAAATATGCCGACGTGTGGGATAAGAATGTCGATTCGTGCCTGCTCCGTAAATCCGATCCTCAATATTATAACGATCCCGAGGTTCGGCACGGAAGATGCAAC
>JAISDP010000068.1 GCA_031264715.1 Bacteroidales bacterium | reverse complement strand
GATCGGGAAAATCCTTCTTTTTCAGATAAAAAATTTGTTTTCCCGGAAGCATTTACTATTTTTGCATCAGCACAGATCAGCATAATGGTTGAAAGTGCACGATTATCTCTCTGATTTATAGAAGATAAGTAATGAAGATAGAGTTCACACAAGAAGGGACAAAATTCCAGCAGATGGTTGATGCGTTCACGGTAGCTATCGGCCAGGGACAATATAAGGTAGGCGATCCGTTGCCGTCGATCAATGCATTGAGCAAGAGCAACCATGTATCGCGCGACACGGTTTTCAGGGCTTATCTGGAGCTGAAACGACGCGGTTTAGTCGATTCAACGTCTACCAAGGGCTACTATGTAAATGGCGCTGTCAACAAGGTGTTCATGCTACTCGACACCTTTTCGCCATTCAAGGATGTACTCTATAACTCTTTTGCATCTAACCTTCCCAAAGGTTATGGCATCGATCTCCTTTTCCATCACTACAACCTGCGCGTGTTCGAGTCGGTCATCAACGACAGCCTCGGGCGCTACAACATGTACGCGGTGATGAACTTCAATAACGACAAGATCAGCGATACCTTAAAAAAGGTAGATAAGGGTAAGTTGCTGATCCTGGACTGGGGTAAATACAAAACCGGCGACTATTCGTACGTGTGCCAGGATTTCGACCGCGCCCTGTACGATTGCTTGGCGGCTGGCCTGGCCCGTATTCAAAAATATCGGAAAATGGTGATGTGGCTGCCCGAATCGTCGTCACATCCACGCAGCAGCATTAAGTGGTTCAAGCGGTTCTGCAAGGATCACCGGATTCCCTTTGATATAGTGGAGCGTCTCAACGAAAAAGGAGTAGAAAAGGGAACAGTTTATTTAGTGGTGCCTCAAAAGGAGCTGGTGGAGATGGTAAAATTTTGCCGTAATAAGCATCTCAAGCTGGGACAGGATGTGGGATTGATCGGCTACAACGATATTCCCATGTACGAGATTATCGAAAACGGCATCACGGCAATATCCACTGATTTCGCACAGATGGGCAAGCGGGCGGCCGAGTTCATCAAATCCAGGCAGAAGGTACAGGAAATCATCCCGACGAAACTGACTGTGCGGGGAACGCTTTAGATTTTAATGCGTTCGCAAAGCGTAGTTTGCCCATGCCGAACGCGGGGAGCATAATAATTTGGAAATTATCAATTAAATATATCATCGAAAATTAAAAATTATCAGTTTAAAAATTGTAGAACAATGAATACAAAAAGGTTAAAAGGAATAGTCCCGAAGATTGGAATCCGTCCGGTGATTGACGGCCGCCAACGTGGTATACGCGAGTCGCTCGAAGTGCAAACCATGAACCTGGCTAAAAGCGTAGCCCGGTTGCTGAGTGCGGAATTGCGTCATGGCGACGGCTCGCCCGTTGAGTGTATCATTGCCGACGGCACCATTGGCCGTGTGGCCGAAGCAGCGGCTTGCGCCGAAAAGTTCGAACGCGAAGGCGTTCAAGTCACCATCACTGTGACGCCTTGCTGGTGCTACGGCGGCGAAACCATCGACATGAATCCGCATACCGTCAAGGCTATTTGGGGTTTCAACGGCACCGAACGTCCGGGAGCCGTGTACCTGGCAGCTGCATTGGCCGGCCACAACCAGAAAGGCTTACCGGCTTTCGGTATCTATGGCCGCGACGTACAGGATTCAAGCGATAGCAGCATCCCCGCCGACGTAAAAACAAAACTGTTGCGCTTTGCCAGGAGCGCCTTGGCTGTGGCTACCATGCGAGGCAAATCGTACCTCTCGATCGGTTCGGTTTCGATGGGTATTGCCGGTTCGATGGTAAATCCCGACTTCTTCCAGGAATATCTCGGTATGCGCAACGAATATGTCGACATGTCGGAAATTATTCGTCGGGTGAACGAAGGTATCTACGACAAGGAAGAGTTCGCAAAGGCTTTGGCCTGGACAAAAGCCAACTGCAAGGAAGGCGTGGACGGCAACAAGCCCGAGATACAGAAAAACCGCGCCGAAAAAGATGCTTTGTGGGAATACGTGGTGAAAATGACCATCATCATACGCGACCTGATGACCGGTAGCCAAAAACTTCTGGAAATGGGCTTTAAGGAAGAATCGAACGGACACAACGCCATCGCATCGGGCTTCCAGGGACAACGCCAATGGACCGATCACATGCCCAATGGCGATTTCGCGGAAGCGGTACTCAATTCATCATTCGACTGGAACGGTATCCGCGAGGCTTTCGTGGTGGCTACCGAGAACGACAGCCTTAACGGTGTTGCCATGCTGTTCGGACACCTGCTCACCAACACCGCCCAGGTATTCGCCGACGTGCGCACTTACTGGAGCCCCGAAGCCGTGAAGCGCGTTACGGGTAAGACGCTTGAAGGACAAGCAGCCGATGGCGTGATCCACCTGATCAATTCCGGATCGGCTTCGCTCGATGGCAGCGGACAGCAAGCTAACGACGGCAAACCGGCAATGAAACCCTTTTGGGAGATCGGCAAAGACGAAGCTCAAAAATGTCTGGATGCCACCACCTGGATGCCTGCCAACCAGGAATATTTCCGCGGCGGCGGCTACTCGTCGAAATTCCTGTCGAAAGGCGGCATGCCGGTTACCATGATTCGGCTGAACCTGGTGAAAGGCTTGGGCCCCGTTCTCCAGCTTGCCGAAGGCTGGAGCGTTGACCTGCCCGACGATGTATATAAAACCATCGACGATCGCACCGATCCGGGCTGGCCTACTACCTGGTTCGCTCCGAGAATCACCGGTCAAGGCGCCTTCAGAGATGTGTACTCGGTGATGAACAATTGGGGCGCTAACCACGGCTCGTTCAGCTACGGACATATCGGCGCCGACCTGATCACGCTGGCTTCGATGTTGCGTATTCCTGTATGCATGCACAATGTGGACGAAGGCGATATTTTCCGTCCGAGCGCATGGGCTGCATTCGGTATGGATGCCGAAGGCGCCGACTACCGTGCATGTAAAACCTACGGGCCGTTGTACAAATAAAGTTTAACAGGACGCGGATGACACGAACCGGACGGATTGACGCATGTTTTCAGTAAAAATCCGTTAAAGCGGCGTTATCCGCGTTCCATATATTATACATAAACCATTATGGAAAAGCAAAAAGCGCCGGTGATACCCAAAGGAGCGGTATACCTGTTTATCCTTGTAACCAGTTTATTTGCGCTTTGGGGATTCGCCAACGACATCACCAATCCCATGGTGGCGGCTTTCAAGAATATCCTGCTGATCACCAATTTCGAGAGTTCGCTGGTACAGTTCGCTTTCTATGGCGGATATTGTTTTATGGCGATTCCTGCCGCTATCTTTATTCAGAAATTTAATTACAAGAAAGGCATCCTGATGGGGCTGGCATTGTATTCGACAGGCTGTTTCCTTTTTATCCCTGCCGGCAACGCTATGGCATTCTGGGCTTTCCTGATTGCCTATTTTGTGATGACCTGCGGCCTGGCTTTCCTCGAAACAACCTCGAACCCGTACATCCTGTCGATGGGGCCGGAAGAAACGGCTACACGCCGGCTGAATCTTGCACAGGCATTTAATCCGATCGGTTCGCTCACCGGGATGTTGATCGCCAAGGAATTTATCCTTGAACGGCTGAAGCCGGCTACCGAAGCCGAACGGGCTGTATTGCAAAATACTGATCCTGCTGCTTTTGAAGCGATTCAACAAGCCGACCTCAACACGGTCAGCGGTCCATACATCATGCTTGGATGTGTTGTATCCGCCTTTTTCGTCCTTTTCCTTCTTTCGAAATTGCCGTTGGGCAAATCGTCCGATGATCAACATTCGTCTATTGGCGCCACGTTCAAACGGTTGCTGGGCAATGGCATCTACGCGCGCGGCGTGATTGCACAGGCGTTTTATGTAGGCGTGCAGATTATGGTATGGACGTTTATTATCCAGTATGCAGGTAACGAGTTAGGAATGGCTAAAGCTACGGCGCAGGTCTATAACATGGTAGCGATGGCAGTCTTTGTTTCCAGCAGGTTTATCTGCACCTTCCTGTTGAAATACTTCAAACCGAGCGTATTGCTGATGTGCCTGGCTATCGGCGGCGGATTTTTCACATTGGGAACCATCTTCATCCGGGGTATAACCGGACTTTACTGCCTGGTGGCTATTTCGGCATGTATGTCGCTGATGTTCCCCACCATTTATGGTATTGCACTGAAAGGCCTGGGTGATGACGCCAAACTTGGTTCGGCCGGTTTGATCCTGGCTATTGGCGGCGGCAGCCTGATGCCTCCGTTGCAAGGACTCCTGATCGACAAAGCAAACTGGTTTGCGTCGCTCTCGTCGACGCGTGTTTCGTTTGTGTTGCCGTTAATCTGCTTCATCGTTATCGCTTTGTATGGACGATGGGTGCAGGTAAAAAAACCGTAAAAACTATCTTTTTTCGGTGGTGATGTAAAAGATAGCATACTTTGCAATTCGGACGGGTCTACCTGCCGGTATGTTGTCCCTGACGGGGGCTGTATTTTTCTATTGATATGATTTCCCTGACGGGAAATGCGCCCGATACTTCTACCAACCGTCTTTTGACGCCGGAAGGCATCCGATCGCAAGAGCGAAACATTCCGTACGCGCTTTGCCCGTCAGGGCATTTATATCAATAGCATCAACGCGGAAAACACCAACACATCTCCGTAGGAGATTCATCATGTGAAACCCCATACGGGGTTTGATCCGGAGGGCTGTATTTTTCTATTGATATGATTTCCCTGACGGGAAATATCTTCTACCGACCTGCCATCCCTGACAGGATTTGGTCGATATAACCGATATGTCATCTTCTACCGACATGGCATTCCTGACGGGATTTCGCCAAATACCGAAATAGTTTCCGCATTGATTCTATTGCTATGAATGCCCTGACGGGCAAAGCGCGCACAGAATGTTTCGCTCTTGCAGCCGGATGCCGGAAGGCATTTCGGCAAATCTTGTCGCCACAGCGCCAATGGTTGGAAATTAAGGTTCAATCCCCAAGATGAGAAGTGGAACAGGCGGATTA
>JAISDP010000059.1 GCA_031264715.1 Bacteroidales bacterium | reverse complement strand
GGAAAGCGGCTAATTGCCGATGAAAGCGCATCGTTAAGGTATCTGCCTTCCAATCCTGTCCGTGCAACATTGCCGGGAACAAAGCCAGTATGTATATCCAACTCCGGGTGACGATTTTTTGCATGATGTGTGTATTTTTGGTTTCAGACAAAATTAGATGAAAAACTCATGTTTTCCAAGCGCATGAGATAAAAATCAAGACTACTCGGTCACGCTTACCGGGGTACTCGAAGTACAAATACTGTCTTTGCAACTTTAAGTAAAATAATTGTTAAACAATTAAGGTGTAAGCTTATGGACAGATTTGTGGCCTTGACGTGTACAAAGATAGTACATTTACTTGTATGTTGGATGCACAGGGGAAAAAATTTTAGAGAAACGTTATGGAGCCCTCACCCCGGAATTCGAAACTCTTTTTTATTGAAGGGAAAAACCATATTTTTGATGGATAATTTTTGATGGACAATTTCATGACTCCTATCCGTATATCTGCCATATCCTACCTCAATTCCCTGCCGTTTGCCTGGTGCCTGGAACATTCACCTGTCATGGACGAGATAGAATTG
Source organism: Bacteroidales bacterium (assembly GCA_031264715.1). GTDB lineage: Bacteria > Bacteroidota > Bacteroidia > Bacteroidales > UBA4181 > JAIRLS01. Next base: position 7,153 of record JAISDP010000059.1, on the reverse strand, counting down.
TCCTACGATATTCCTTCGCAATGTGCCGATAAGCTTTTAACCGGCAAAGTCGATCTCGGGTTGATACCGATTGTGGAAACCCTCCGGATGCCGGAGCATTATATCGTGTCAGACCTGTGTATCGGCGCCGGTGATGCGGTACGAACGGTAGTACTGGCAAGCGAAACGCCGTTGGATAATATCTCAACGATTTATCTGGATCATCATTCGCGCACTTCGGTGGCGCTGGCAAGGATATTGGCCAGGCATTACTGGAAGATCGCTCCCGAATGGGTACATTTTACCGGTGATATTACTTCTTACCCGCGTACGGGGCGTTCGGCGGCAGTTGTTATTGGCGACAAGGCTTTTGGGGTACAGTCGCCGTATATTTACGACTTGGCCGTTGAATGGCCTGAATTTAGCGGCTTACCGTTTGTGTTTGCCTGCTGGGTCGCCAACAGGCCGCTCGACAAGGGCTTTATAGACCGGTTTAACAAGGCAATGAAGCCCCTGGACGGTAATATGGATGTTATTGCCGCTTATTACAGGGACAGGGCGCCCGCCGGAGTCGACCTGCTAGACTATTGGACCAACAACATCAGTTACCCGCTGACGGAGGATAAATGCGAAGGATTGAAACTTTTCCTGCAATATGCCAGGGAAATAACAAATGATTAACTCGAAACCCAAACCCCGAAACTTAACCAAAAGTCCGGTTTTCATATTTCCTGCAGGATTTGCCGTTTTGTCCATTGCCGGAAGCGTAGAACATGCATGTTTTGCCGGGGGGTTAAGTTATCCGGACTCCATTTTACCCATACAATTCATTATAGAACTAACTTTTTTCTATCTTTGTCATCATAAAAATAATAAAAAATATTGAATCATGAGTGTAAAGTACGAAATCCGCTATGCATCGCATCCGGCGGATGCCAAGAATTACGATACCAAAAAGCTCCGTGAGGAGCACCTGGTGGAACGTGTGTTTGTGATTGACGAAATCAGCCTGGTGTATTCCATGTACGACCGTCTGATCGTGGGTGGCGCTTTTCCTGCCACCAAACCGCTTGTGCTGGAAACCATCGACCCGCTGAAAGCGCCTAATTTCCTTCACCGTCGTGAAATAGGGATCATCAATACAGGAGGCGCCGGTAAAGTAAAAGCAGGCAACGAAGAATATACCCTCGATCACAAGGAAGCATTGTATGTGGGTTGTGGCGATCACGAACTCGTTTTTTCGAGCGACAATGTTGCACAGCCGGCCAAGTTCTACCTGAATTCGGCGCCTGCGCACAAACCGTTGCCGACACGCAAAGTAACCAAAGCCGACGCAGTAGTTCTCGAAATGGGCTCGCTGGAAACATCGAATGCACGCCGCATCAACCGGATGCTGGTTCGCGAAGTAATTGAAACCTGCCAGCTGCAAATGGGTATGACCGAGCTGCAACCGGGTAGCGTATGGAACACCATGCCGGCGCATACGCATGTGCGCCGCATGGAAGCATATTTTTATTTCGAGGTGCCGCAGGGACAAGCGGTTTGCCATTTCATGGGACAGCCGGACGAAACGCGTCACATCTGGATGAAAAACGAGCAGGCGGTGATCTCTCCCGTGTGGTCGATCCACTCGGCTGCCGGAACCAGCAATTATACCTTCATTTGGGGTATGGCCGGTGAAAACCTCGATTATAACGATATGGATACCGTTCCGCCCGACGGCTTATTGTAGTGCCCTTCGTTTATGATTATACGGCCACCGGCTTACGCCAGCGTACCACAGCAATGATGCCGCTGGCGTGAACCGGCCTGAACCGGCCGGTTTATTTCCGTGCTTTTGTAAAAATAAATATATTTGTGCTTTAATTAACGCGTTAGGTCATGAATAGCATTTTAAAACATATTTCCTGTTTTTTAGTCATCAGCATAGCTGCGATTACATGCAACGATGACGATATCCGCGATCCGTACCAGCCTGTAGCCCTTTCGAAGATCAACCAACTGAATTTTATCAGCGGGAATGATTCCAGCATTTTTATTTATGATGCGGATATGATACTGACCTCCGGGAGGGATAATACTTTCACCGGCATTAGAGAATACGAATGGTTTACGATGGAATATGCCGATACGGAACATAAGCAGTTATCGGGGGCGGAGTACAATGTGTCGGATGATCCCGTTACAGGACACAGGACGGAACGCAGAGCAGCCTATTCGCGTGACGACTGCAATATGTTGGCAAAAGTAACCCGCGAAGAATGGGACTCGAAATCATTTTCTTTTTCTTATGATGACCGGTATCGCCTGATACAATTGACCCTCAATGCACCCAACACAGTCAACCATTACACGATCGCTTATGATGACCAGTCGAATGTCTCTTCCGTTGAGCTATATCAAAAAGCGGCGAGGGCGGAAGGCTATTTCAAGCATGAATTCAGCGAATACGACAGTAAATCCAATCCGTTCCATTTTTTGGTAAATGTCTTTTACGCCCCTGTTTTTTCTTCAAGCGACGGGGCGGTATTTTTCGATAAAATGTCATCATCCCTGGGTCTGTTATTATCAAAAAATAATCCCGGGAAAGTAGTCAATTACACTAAAAATGAAAATGACTGGGAAAAGGGCGGAACTTCCACCTATTCATACCAATATGGCGAAAACAATTACCCTGTTGGTATTTCTGGTAACGGCTTGTCCCTGGCAGTCGAATACAAGTAATCCTGCCAATCGAGAATTTAAAATATTTAAAATCACTGCTGTCCGGTAAAATTTTATGTGGGGGTTCAACCCTTTCTGAGTTCTCAGAAAGCATTTTTTAGGGGTTCAAACCCCTTTCTGAGTTCTCAGAAAGCATTTTTTAGGGGTTCAAACTCCTTTCTGAGTTCTCAGAAAGGAGTTTTTAGGGGTTCAAACCCCTTTCTGAGTTCTCAGAAAGCATTTTTTAGGGGTTCAAACCCCTTTCTGAGTCTCAGAAAACATTTTTTAGGGGTTCAAACTCCTTTCTGAGTCTCAGAAAGGAGTTTTTAGGGGTTCAAACCCCTTTCTGAGTTCTCAGAAAGCATTTTGCAGGGGTTCAAACCTCTTTCAGAACATTCTGACGCCAATTTTTTCCCCCTGTCTTTGCACTTTCTTTAATTTGATATATTTAAAATGAAGTAATACGGGTTTTCGAAACTCGAAACTCGAAACCGGGTAGTGACGGTTCTATATGTTCCTGCGCCTTGACTGCGCCATCCAGTACCTGATCAGGATAAAGCCGAACAGCATACCGCCTACATGGGCAAAATGGGCAATACTGCTTCCCGGCTGTATAACGCCAAAGATCAGTTCGAGAGCGCCGTAACCGGTCACCATCCATTTGGCTTTTATAGGGACGGGCAGGAAAATGATCATCAGTTGCACATTAGGATACATCATGCCAAACGCAAGCAGGATACCGAATATGGCGCCCGAAGCGCCCACTGTGGGAATGTTGATGGTGGATTGATAAACCCCGTGCATATTCTCCAACGCAGTGGCGGCGTATGCCGAATCGCCGGGCGACATGGTCCACTGGTTGATGAAATCGTAAACGTTCTGGTTGAAAAAATCCTTGTGCGCTTCAACGAACTGTTTGAATATTTCCGGGGACGGCGAATTGGTAAAAGCGGTAATATCCGCAGCCATACCCGAAAAAATAAGATAGTTGACCAGCGTATGCAACGCTGCCGCACCAAGTCCGCAAAACAGGTAGTAAAACAGGAACCGTTTTCCACCCCAGGCATTTTCGATAGGCGTACCAAACATCCACAGGGCATACATATTGAAAAATATATGTCCAATGCCGCCATGTCCAATGCCGCCATGCATGAACATGTGGGTAACGAACTGGTAAGGGCGGAAATATTCTGATCCCGGGTAATACAGGGCCAGGCGCCTCGTCAGGTCAAGATTGAATTGCGAGCCGAGCACATACGTAGCTACGAATAACAATACGTTGATGATCAATAAATTTTTTACTGCCGGCGAAATTTTATACATAAAAAATATGATTTTGGCATGTTTGTAAATCAATATTTTAGCGGAATATTAAATTACAAGCTCAGCCTGCAAAATTAAAACTCCAAAGATAGGCAGTTTCTGCAAACAAAACATAATTATTCGCTGTTGCACTTGTGCATCATTTTATATAACTTGCGACCGACTAAGGATAAGGCTGTATCATATGTTTTCCCTCTTACAAAACGACCTTCTAAAGGTACTTTATATGATCACCATAGTCTTTATGGTGATTTTGGTTATCCAGCAACGGGGCGATCCCATGAAAACCATTGCATGGTTGATGGTGGTTACCTTTGTGCCTTTACTGGGGATTGTACTGTACTTCTTTTTCGGGAAGAATTACCGTAAGGAAAAGATTTTTTCGCGCAAGGAACTGGCCGACAGCGAACAGATAAAGTTGCTGGCGCAATACCAGCCCGGCGCAAATGCTGATACCACTTACTGGCCGGATGAAGCGGTTGCCGGCAAAGCGCATATCATGAAAATGCTGTACAATTCGGACAAGGTGCTGCTTACTGAGCGCAACCGCGTGAAAATACTTGTCAACGGAAAGGTTACTTTCGAACGCATCATTGCAGAACTCGAAAATGCTAAAAAACACATTCACTTGGAATATTATATTATTGAAGATGATAATATTGGAAATGAAGTACGCCGCATCCTCATCCGTAAAGCACAGGAAGGACTGGAAGTACGGGTAATCTATGACGATATCGGGTGCTGGTCGCTGAGCGATGAATATATCCTGTCGATGAAAAATGCCGGGATACGTGTATTCCCGTTTATGCCCGTCCGGTTTCCTTACTTCACCAACAAGATCAATTACCGCAATCACCGTAAAATTATTATCATCGACGGGAAAGTTGGGTTTGTAGGCGGGTTGAACATTGCCGACCGCTACATTTCCGGCAGCGAGGAACTTAACCCGTGGCGCGATACGCACCTGAAGATTGAAGGAGAAGCGGTGTATTCGCTGCAATCGGTATTCCTGCTCGACTGGTATTTCGTGAGCAAACGCAACCTCCACGACCAGGACCGGTATTTTCCGCCTGTGGATGTTACCGACCAAAACCTGATGCAAATCGTAGCCAGTGGTCCCGACTCGGACTGGGCCAGCATCATGCAGACTTTCTTTTCGGCTATCGCCACCGCCAAATCGTACATTTACATATCCACACCCTATTTCCTGCCCAACGAGAGCATCCTTACGGCATTGCGTACCGCAGCGCTGAGCGGCGTGGACGTACGCATGCTGCTGCCCGAGCAATCCGATTCGAAACTGGTTAGCTGGAGTTCGTTTTCATACATCAGCCAGTTGTTGGATGCCGGCATCAAGGTATACCTCTACCGCAGAGGGTTCACTCACTCGAAACTAATGATGGTGGACGACGTGTTTTGCTCTATCGGCACGGCCAACATGGATATCCGCAGTTTCGACCAGAATTTTGAAGTCAATGCCCTGATTTATGATCGACGACAGACCGTCGCCATGCGGAATATTTTCATGAACGACATCAAAGGCTTGAAAAGCATCAATATTGACGACTGGTATGAACGCCCGCGATGGGTGGTTTTCCGCGAATCGGTGGCAAGGCTGTTCAGCCCGCTGCTGTGATGATGGAACGCGGAAAGGACAATTCGATTACCACTGTCGGCGACGGGGCTTTTCCCAATTGCCGTGGCTTGACCTTCGTAACCAACCTTAACCTAACACCGCAGAACATCAACAGCACTGTTTTTGCCGCCGTCAATATACGCGCCCTCACGTTACAAGCGCGGTGGATGCTTACAAAGCGGCGCCCCGTATGGAAGGAAATAAGTAATAACCGGTTGTTTTTTGCATGTTACAGGAAAAGATTACCTTTGCGATGTAAAACTAAAGAAATCGGAAGTCATGAAACAGCGTCAAACAGGTGAACGGGTACTGATCTCATTTGATTACGCCATCAAGCGTTTGTTGCGCGACAAGGCGAACTATGAGGTACTGGAGGGATTTTTGAGCGAACTTCTTTTGAAAAACGTTTCGGTAAAGAGTATCGGGGAAAGCGAGAGCAACCAGGAAAGCCCGGAAGACAAGCACAACAGGGTAGATATTCTGGTAGAAGACGAATCCGGCGAAATTCTGCTGATCGAATTGCAGTTTACCCAGCAGATAGATTTTATGCAGCGGATGCTTTACGGAGTAAGCAAGGCAATCACTGAACGGATGGTTCGGGGAGACGATTATATAAAAGTGAGGAAGATCTATTCGATCAACATCGTCTATTTCGACCTCGGCCAGGGCGATGATTATGTCTATCACGGCAAGACGCATTTCATGGGTCTTCACAAAAACGACGAGCTCCGTCTGTCCGACGCCCAGCGTGAAACTTTTAAAAAGGAGACAGCCACAGACATTTATCCGGAGTATTATCTTTTGAAGGTTAACAGTTTTAACGATGTGGCAAAGGACACGCTTGACGAATGGATATATTTTTTTAAGCACAATGTCATTAAGGATGAATTTAAGGCAAAGGGTATGGACAGGGCGCGTGAAGCGCTTGAGCGGGACAATCTTACACCGGAAGAACGGAGAGCCTACGATGAGGTGATGCGTCAACGCAGCGAAGATTTGAGCTTCATTGCCTCCTCAAAACTCATAAGCAGAATAGAAGGCAGAAAAGAAGGTGAAATAATCGGTCTGGAAAAAGGTTTGGAAAAAGGACGGGAAGAAGGCAGAGAAGAAGGTAGAATAGAGCGTGAAAAGCTTGCGGACGAACTCGCAAAAGAACGTAAAGAACGCGAAGAGCGTGAAAAAGAATATGCAAATCTTCGTGCCGAAATTACCCGTTTAAAACAAAATGGATAAAAATATTTTTGGGATAGAAGTACTGCTTCCTCTGTATCTCAAAACATTGACATACTCTGTCCCCATGGAAATGCAAAGCTCTGTTAAGACGGGTATCAGGGTGACTGTTCCTTTGGGAAACAGGAAAATATATTCCGGAATAGTTGTCGGGATATGCGGGAATACGGAGACCGGTTTTGAAATGAAGGACATACTCGGGATAATCGACGAAACGCCCATCATTACCGCCCCGCAACTGGAACTGTGGAAATGGATTGCCGATTATTACATGTGTACGCT
>JAISDP010000273.1 GCA_031264715.1 Bacteroidales bacterium | reverse complement strand
TAATACGGCAAGCTGGCAGATCGACCGCAATGTCAACTATACGAATGTGTGCGTGTCGCATTGCCGTTTTTGCAATTTCTGCAGAACCCGCAACAGCGCCGATGCATATATCACGACCGATGAAGAATACGATGTAAAGATCAGGGAACTGTTCGCAATCGGCGGCGATCAGCTATTGCTGCAAGGCGGCATGCATCCCGACCTGGGCCTGCCATTCTACGATGATTTGTTCCGGAAGCTGAAAAAACGTTATCCCGGGTTAAAGCTACATGCGTTGGGCCCTCCGGAAGTCCATCATATTGCAAGAAAGGAGGGAATGAGTTACCGTGAAACGCTCGAAGCGCTGGTTAAGGCCGGGTTGGACAGTTTGCCGGGCGCCGGAGCCGAGATTTTGTCGGACCGGGTACGACGGATGGTCTCGCCTGCCAAATGTACTGCGCAGCAATGGCTCGACGTCATGCGCGAAGCCCATGCCATGAACCTGCCGACATCGGCTACGATGATGTTCGGCCATGTGGAAACCGAGAGGGAACGCATCGAGCACCTGGTTCATATCCGCGACTTGCAGGTGCAAAAGCCGGAAGACGCTTACGGATTCCTTGCTTTCATTTCGTGGCCATTCCAGAGCGCGGGAACAGCGCTCGAACGCAACATGAGTATCCGCAGCAGCATCCGCACGCAGGATTATCTGCGCATGATCGCCATCAGCCGTGTGATGTTGCCCAACGTTACCAACATACAGGCTTCGTGGCTTACAACAGGCATATCGGCCGGATTGCTGGCGTTGTACGCCGGGGCCAATGACCTGGGTTCGGTGATGATGGAGGAAAATGTAGTATCAGCCGCCGGCGCAAAGCATCAAACGGATGTTGCCGGTATGCGGGAAGCTATTCGCAAAGCAGGTTTCGCACCGATCCTGCGCAATCAAAAGTATGAACGTTATGGGTGTTCATGATTCGATCAAACTCTCGCCCGCGAACGATACCGTCTCATGGAACTGTATGATATAAATATAAAAACATAATATCCAAAAAGGGAGACTTTTAGAGAGAGTCCGGACCTTTACAACCTCACCAATTCATCGGATTTCATATCTTTCCTCTGTAAAAACTTTTTTTCATTGCAGGCGCTTGGGAATCGTAAAATTTTCATGTACTTTTGTATCGAATTTAAAACAGTTTTGAATGGATATATAAAGGGCTTAAGACATATTAGATAAAGCGTTTGCTTTATTACTTGTGATTCCAGAAAATCGCCAATTTTTTAGAATAGTCACAACAGTAATGGTAAGTAAATGTTCATGTTACGGCATGAGCTTTCCTTATTTTGTGACTATGGGTGTTTGGCGATACCTCTGGATTCAAATGGGATAAGTTTCATGCCTTTTCAGTTTAAAAAATTTATAATTAATTAAAACCAATAACCAATAACAACATGAAATCATTTTTTATCAAAAGGGTTACTATTCAAATCATTTTTATTGTAAGTATTTCATTATTTAATTCTTGTGTTACAACTCAGTCTGTACCACAAAAAACAGATGCTGAAAAAATTGAAGATGTTCGAAAATCTTGGATAGGAAAGCATGAGAAGTCATTATATGCTCATTCGCATTGGGGAATCCCAGATAGAACCGGAACTGATGGTTCTGGTGGGAAAATCGCAACTTATTATAGGACGAATGGTGGATATACGCCATATACTGGTTATATCTCTGTAACATGGATCACATCCTTTTTTATAAATGGTAATGGAATAATCTATAATATGACTGTAAGAAGAGGATAGATAACAATAAATTACAAATAATGAAGTATTTAGGTATAATTATCATATGTGTGTTTTCTCAATGGAAAAGTTTTGCTCAATGCGACAATATAAGTTTTGGAGTAACAAAAGATGAAATAATCAAACAATGTGGAACTAATTATGTCGGAAAAATAGCAAACGATGGTACAAAATTTATTACTTATCAAAGAAAATTATATAATGATGAAATGAAAAGGAATGTGGAAATAATTATTGCGTATTATTTTATGGACATTAATGAAAAAGAAATCTATGTACAAAAAATATTGTTACTTCCTAAATCAGAAGCTAATGGATATATTTCCATATACAATGATAAGTTTGTAAAATTAGGTTATTTATTTTGGAAAGATTATGCAGAAAATATTTTGTACGAGGTGAAATTTCGAGACTCTGTATGTAGTATAATCATGCGTTATGATTATTATAATGTATATTGATTATCATTTTGATACAATTATGACCTACAGGGGTATCAGGATGGTCTGGCCGTGATTGTTGCCTACAATCTATGCCGTTTTGGGAAAATACTGTTGTTGGCTGACCGTAGAAAAACAATAGCGGCTTCCGTCAGACTACATCTTGTTGGCAAAAAATCGCAATATTTTTTTGGATTTTAAAAATTTGCATTTATATTTGCAGCATCAAAAAATAAAAAAGTAAGAAATGTACGTAAGCACAAACATCCATTCAAATTTCTGGTGGTGGCACGCATTGCTCTCCGAACAATGAGGTGTATTGTGCCTGTCATGGATATAGCATCAAAAGAGCCTGTTGTTCGCATCAACAGGCTCTTTTTGTTTTTATACACATTCGAAAAATCAAAATCAATTATTCATCATTCTAAAATCAATTATCATGACAAACCCAAAAAAAATTGTACTCAACGAATCGGAAATACCGGCACAATGGTATAACATCATGGCTGAGATGCCTCGCAAACCGATGCCGATCCTGCATCCGGGAACCAAACAGGCGCTGAAGCCCGAGGACCTGTATCCCATCTTTGCCGAAGAATTGGCGCGGCAGGAACTGAACCAGACCGATGTATGGATCGATATACCGGAAGAAGTGCGCGAAAAATACAGGATTTACCGTCCGTCGCCGCTGGTACGCGCCACAGGGCTGGAAAAGGCGCTGGATACTCCCGCGCGCATTTATTTCAAAAATGAAAGCGTAAGCCCCGTCGGTTCGCACAAGCTCAACTCGGCGCTGGCGCAGGCATATTATTGCAAAAAGGAAGGCCTGACCAATATCACTACCGAAACGGGCGCCGGGCAATGGGGTACAGCCATGTCGTTTGCCGCCAAAACGTTCGGATTGGAGTTGGCTGTTTATATGGTGAAAATCAGTTATGAGCAGAAGCCTTACCGCCGTTCGCTCATGCAGACCTGGGGCGCACAGGTGATCACATCGCCCAGCATGTCGACCAAGGCAGGACGCCAGATACTTACCGATCATCCCACCTATCAGGGAAGCCTCGGTACGGCCATTTCCGAAGCCATTGAGCTGGCCATGCAAACACCCGGCTGCAAGTATACGCTGGGAAGCGTGTTGAACCACGTGTCGCTGCACCAGACCGTGATCGGGCTTGAAGCCGAAAAACAGATGGAAATTGCAGGCGAATACCCCGACATCGTGATCGGTTGCTTTGGCGGAGGTTCCAATTTCTCGGGCATTTCGTACCCGTTTATGCGCCACAACATCAAGGCAGGCCGCAAAACACGGTTTATTGCTGCCGAACCTGCTTCGTGTCCCAAACTGACGCGCGGCGTCTTCCAGTACGATTTCGGTGACGAAGCTTGTTACACCCCGCTGCTGCCGATGTTCACGCTCGGACATCAGTTTGCCCCCGCCCACATCCATGCAGGAGGATTGCGTTACCACGGCGCAGGGATGATTGTGAGCCAGCTAATGAAGGACGGAATGATGGAAGCGGTGGACATCCAGCAATTGGATTCATTCGAAGCCGGAGTTCTTTTCGCCCGCACCGAAGGGATTGTCCCCGCGCCGGAGTCGTCGCATGCCATTGCCGCTACCATCAACGAAGCGTTGAAAGCCAAAGAGGAAGG
>JAISDP010000264.1 GCA_031264715.1 Bacteroidales bacterium | reverse complement strand
ACCATGACTTGAAAAGTCATCATTTTCATAACCGGAGGTCATTGACCTCCGGAAAAGGATATGTACGGATAGCTGCCTGTAAGGCAGGGCTCACCCGTGTCCATACGTCATTTGACAGTAATATCGAGGAATGTACAATATTTCAATTCTCCGCCGGTATACTTCGATTTCCCGATCACGCCCAATTGTACTTGATAAACTCCCGGTGCAGCAAAGACGTGTTTCGCCGATTCGCCTTTATCACGCGTTCCGTCGCCAAACATCCAGTAATATTCTTCGATATCCAGTTCGGGAAGATAAGTTTTCGAGGCGTCGAATGTTACTAATGCCCCTGCGTAAAGGGTTTCGCTGACAGTGATGTACGGCTGTTCAACATCCTCCACAATCATCATATAATGAGCTGCTTCTTTGTTTATTTCGTTTGTCAAAGTATCCACCACGTTCAGGAATACCTCATACTGGCCGGTGGAAGCATAGGCATGTTCCACCACTTGACCGTGCATAATGGTGCCGTCGCCCAGGTCCCACACATATTTCAGTGTTGTGTTTTCCAGGTCTATGGTATCATCGGCTGCCGCCAGGTTGCGAAATTCGTAGTTGTATTCGTTTTCTTCCTGTTCCTGGCAATCGGAGAAAACCGGGAACAGTGATTTGAAGGAGAAAACATTGAACGTTCTGCCCGTCCGGTTCGAAGCAATATAACCGCCGGTACCATCGGCATCGGCGGCTGTATACGAAAGATCGTCGGCGGCGGAGTTGATCGGTTCTTCCATCCGGTAAAGCTGTCCCCACGCACCATTGACTTCGCGCACCGAGAAAATATCCATTCCACCCATGGAGTTATGCCCCGATGACGAGAAATACAACACTCCAGTCCCTTGTATAAAGGGATATAATTCATTTGCCGGGGTGTTCACTCCGGGTCCCAGGTTTTTCGGCGTCCCCCATCCGCTAACTGTCCGTTCGCACACGTAAATATCGAAACCACCGAATCCGTCCGGCATATCCGAAGCAAAAAACAAATGCGTCCCGTCGCGGCTCAACGATGGATGAGCGGTTGTATAATTCGGGCTATTATGTGCAAAAGGCCGTATGTTGATCCAGTTTTTGCCCGACTTTTGAGCCGAATAAATTCGTTGACCCGTTTCGTTGTTGGCCGTGAAATAAATTTCCTGCCCGTCGAGGCTTACCGAGCATGGCCCCTGGTGCGCATTAATGGGCATATTTCTCGACAACAGGTGCGGAACACCCCATTTTGTACTGTCTTTCCGGTGTGCATAAAACAGGTGATAAAGCGGGTTGTCGGTCGAGTCGACCCTGTTGACCAGGAAACTGGTTCTACGGTCCGAGCAATATATAATTCCATCTTCGCAGGCAATAGCGAATACCTCGTTGGCATACCCGGTATTCAATGTCAACGGTTCAACCACATAATTAGGCTGCGCCCAAATTTTACCGACCGCCATATTCAAAATAAAAATCACTATGTATCCAATCCTATTCATCTATTTCAGGTATAGTGGGCTAACGGCTTTTACTTTGAATTTGAAATCGCAACGTAACATTATTTCATGCGATGTATTGATCACGCTTGGCTTTCCGAATGCACAATCGTATGCATACCCGATACGGAGTTGGTTGATTTTGAATTGGATCATGCCCACCAGGGTGCTGCCGTTGCGGTAGGAAACCCCCAATTCGAGGCTTTCCTTGAGCATGAGGAAACTACAGTTTAAATCGAAAAGAATCCCTTTGCCGACATATTGCAGCAATGTCGACGGTTTGATTTTGAAACCGCTGCCCGCCGCAATAATAACTCCACCATAGAGTATGGTATTCGAAAATGTCAGCTTACCCTTATAGGAATCGGCCGTGTTGGGCGAATATGCCAAAAACTGGGGAAGCGACAGCCCGGCAAAATACTTTGATGTGTAATAATAAGCGCCCACGCCTACATTGGGCATGAAATTGTTGTGTACTTCGGGACTGAACAGGGGATCGGGATTTTGGATGATACGGATACCTGTTTCGTCCTCGCGTTGCATATCGAAACCGGCTTGCAACCCGAACGACAATTTTCCTTCGCCGGCTCTCACCCGGAATGCGTATGCAACGTATGCCCCTGTTTGCCTGAATATGCTGATCTGATCGTTAAATACCAGCAACCCAAGCGCTACCTGCGGGTTACGTAATGGGAAATCACCCGAAAACGTCTGCGTGGAAGGCATACCCTCCACCCCGTTACCCCATTGGCTGGTACGGTAAAATGCTGCAAGGCTTAATGCCTCTCCGCTTCCGGCACAGGCAGGGTTGAGCGCCAAGCCGTTGAACATATACTGGCTATACTGCGGATGGTATTGCGCCAGGCATGTATGACCCGTCGTCAAGAGGCAAAGGATCATGAGGAACCTACTGTTTCTTGAGCACCACATATCCTTTGTAGACTTTATCCCCATTGAGGATCAGTTGATAAAAATAAGTGCCGGCAGGAAGTTCCTTTCCCGATGAAGTGCGGCCGTCCCACCAACCCGAACAATTGTTGAGATCGCTGCCACCTTTGAATGATTTCGACTCGAATACCACATTGTTGTACCTGTCGAGAACGGTAATTTCGCCGGTGATGGCGTTTTCGCCCCCTACAACCCTGAAACAGTCGTTGATGCCGTCGCCATTGGGAGAAAAGCCATTTGGCATGGTTACATCTATCACTTCGATTTTAACCGAATCGGGTTCTGAAACGCATGCCCCGTTACTTACAGTCCATATAACGGTATTGACGCCCAATTGCAGGTTACTCACCGTAGTAGACGGGTTGTCGGGAGGACTGAAACTCAGTTTTTCATCCGCAGACAACCATATTCCGCTACCGATCACGGGAGGTTCGGCATTGAGTTCTTCGCTGAACTGAAACCTCAAGGCATTGCCGCCCACCTGATCGCCCGGGGTTTCAATGTTCGATGCCGACGATTGCCGGTCGAAACGTACGGTTACCTCGTTACTTTGGCTTTGACATACGCCGGATGTAACATTACGCCGGTAACTGCGTTCTTCATACCGGTTGGCACTTGCTATTTGGGGCGTATTCAATATCGGTTGGCAGTCTATATCGACAGCGCCGGTGAGGTCTGTCCAATCCAGGCCTTCGGTTCTGATTTGCCATTGGTATTTGTTATTGCTTGTTCCTGTTCCACCGGTTGGTTCCAGCCCGGTAAGCTTTTGCGCAATGTCTTCGCAGACCCTCTGATCATCGGGGGTAATGGTATTACCTGTAATGAGCGGCTGGACGCGAATAATAGACGTATTTCCCTCAGAAACACAGGATTTGGCTGATGTTACCAGCCGCCGGTAAGTTTGGTCGCCGCCGCCCGCCTGTAATGATACTGTCAGGTTTAGAGCAGTGGCTTGATCAATATTTACCCATGTATTATTTTTCAACTCTTGCCATTGAATCTCATAAGGGCCTCCGCCGCCGCCTGTTGGCGTATTACCCCTAATCGTTAACGACTCTTTCCAGCAGAGCACAGTATCGGCCGGGGCAATCGCAGTGTTGATAACCGTTTCCGCAGTGATCGTGACAGGGGAACTGTAATCGTTAATACCTCCCGAGGTTACTTTTCTCCGTACCCGGATGCTTTGCGTAATCGTGTGTGTTAAATCTTTATCGGTTTTACCGGATATGGTCGTCCATGTTTCGGTTCCAACGGGCGCAGATTCCCAGGAATAGGTAAAACTTCCGTTTCCGCCCTGGGGTTGCGATGCCTCAATGGTTATCTCTTCACCGTTACAGGTTTCCGTATCGGGAGTCATGATGTGATTACGGAAAAAACCTCTCAGTTGTACCTGAAAATTACCACGATATATACCATCCTGGCCAGGGGTTGAATATCCCGGCGGACAACTTCCGCCGGTAGCGTTTGAGATTCTTCCTGCCACGCCGCCGTCTTTTTTAATTTTATCGCTAAGACCATCGTACCATGACATAGCGTTTGTTGTCAGCAAAAATCCACCGCTGCCGCCACCGCCTACACCTCTTGAATTAGCAGTACTGTTGCAATCTACTCTGTTAACGCTACCGCCGACGCCGCCATTTATTTCAATCCTTATGTCGCCATAATCCGCTGCCGATAAAAGGATGCTGCCGCCCGCGCCGCCGCCGCCCGCGCCAGCGGAACTGGGCATTCCAAGGACCGATTCGCCGTTGGCTTTGATGGCGGTATTTTCTGCGAATACTAATTTTTGTGCAACAATAATAACAATTCCGCCTCCATTTCCGCCGGCAGTGCCGATACCGGTTCCTGCACCTCCGCCTCCCCCCATGAATGTGCGCGTCGATACGTCAATTTCATCATACTTGACGGCATCTCCATAATTTCCTTTAGATCTATCGAATCCCTGTACATTACAAACCTGATCATCCCCATTGCCTGCACTGTTGCCATTGGCGCCGCCGCCACCGCCCGACCATTTGCCATTACCGCCGCCGCCGCCGTTCCATGCTTTTCCGTAACCCTTCGGGTTAGCTTCAAAATAGCTTTTTAACACCGCGCCTTCGCCTTTATACCCCGCAAGGTTGCTTGTACCGGGATAATCTGCCTTATCGGTGCCATCGCCTGCATTAAAACTGCACAGCCCGGTATATGCAGTTGTATATGCTTTACCTCCGTTAAAACCAAGCCCGGATACGTCTATATTGCCGTTAAGCGAGAGCGTTTCGTCAACCATCAGGGCCAGAACGCCACCTGTTCCCGCTGCCCAGTTCCATCCTTGGCATGTGAGTGTATTGCCTTGGGCGACCGTTGCATTTTTGTAGGAAGGAACCCGCACCATTTGCACTAATTCATTTGTGTCAAAACTGCCGGGCGTCGATTTTAATGTAACTGTATTACCGGCAACAGATTCGACTATATGAAACTCATAAAGGCCGGCGCTTGTACCGGTTATAGTTCCACTAAGCTGTTGTATTCCCGTCATTTGTATCAGCAATACCGTATCCATTGCTTTGATGATGGAACCATTCGAAAGTGTTACTGTTCTGGTATTGGGATTGATCGCCGTGACTTTGGAGTAACCGTTAACAGTCCCGCTAATATTTTTTTGGGCTACAGCACAATCACACAGGCTAATCAAGATAGCGCATGCAATAACATCATATATGTAATGTACAATTTTCTTAGGCAATTCGGAATACTCAAAAAATGATATACATATTTTTTTGCAAATATATATGTTTTTTATTTTGTACAACAATGTAATGTCAATTTGGTTAATTCTTTTTTGAGATGCTATGATAAATAAAATTTTAAGTTCTGCCTTTTTAAATGGTTATCAAGGGCAGTCCGCAGTTTCCGTCGCGAACGTCCGGATGCTTCCCCTGCAGACGTCCGGATGTCTTCGATGCGAACGTTTGCGTCCCGGAACGCAGACGTCCGGACCCGTACCACGGGAACGTCCGCACGGAAGCGAATATTGATTTATTACATGACTAAACAATTATTCGGGATTCCAATCGTTGTAGTTGGCAATAAGGCATTGTAGATATTGTTTCTACAGCCGGATTGAAGAATCTCACCAATAAAAATTCGAAAATGAAGCCATCTGTCTTTTCCATTTTTACCATTTTCTTTCTGTCGTGTGTCAACAATAATGTCCGCACCAATCCAAATACGTCCCCGGAAGCAATACGGGAAGCGATACGGGAACGCCCTGAAGCAATATTCCACAAAAAGTTAAAAGCAAGGGCGGACACATTGAAGGCGTTTTGTGCCAATGGCAAGTATAGCGCCAATGCTGCGATCCTTGTGGATATGTCCATTCATTCGGGAAAAAAGAGAATGTTTGTCTGGGATTTTGCGCAGGATACCATCATGTGGTCGGGGCTGTGCTGCCACGGCTACGGAAAAGGAAGTACCGAAGAAAAGATTGTGTTCAGCAACGAACCGGGCAGTTATTGCAGTTCACTCGGCAGGTACAAAATCGGAATACGTTCCTACAGCAAATGGGGCATCCATGTACATTACAAATTACACGGACTGGACGCAACCAACAGTAATGCGTATAACCGGCAAGTCGTATTACATTCACATTCGTATGTGGATGATTCCGAAATATACCCAAGTCATTTACTGTTAGGTTACAGTCAGGGATGTCCGGTGATTTCGGACAACCTGATGACGAAGATCGATTCGTTATTAAAGCAAGCGGATAAGCCTTTGATATTATGGATTTACCAATGATGCGTCAATGACCTGTCAGGGGCGCATGTCCGACAGTTTAATAATTCTTTTTCGGGTACAGTTCATTCCACCAACTGTCATCGTTTTGCAACCATTTGGCAAACCAGGCAAAGATGCTGTTGTTCCAACGGATGCGTTTGTCGTGATCGAGGATATGATGATTTTCGCCATCTATCGT